>NZ_JBHVGB010000001.1:0-95818 GCF_042801335.1 Nocardioides sp. NPDC057577
ACCTCGAGCTGGCGCTCCGGCTCCTGCCAGCCCTTGCCCAGCAGCCGGGTGACTCGCTCCAGGCGCTGGGTGACGGTGTTGACGTGCACGTGCAGCGCGCCCGCGGTGCGGGTGAGGTTGCGGTCGGCTGCGAAGTAGGCCCGCAGGGTCTCGACCAGCTTCGAGCCCTTCGCGGTGTCGTAGTCGATCACCGGACCCAGCCGCGAGGTGACGTACGCCGCCGGGTCGCCGTCGGAACCGAGCAGCAGCCCCACGAAGCCGAGGTCCTCGGCGGTGACCACCTGGCCCTCGCGACCCAGGGTCATCGCGGCCGCCAGGCAGCGGCGGGCCTCGTCGTAGCCCTTCACCACGGCGCCGGGGCTGCTCAGCGGTCCCGGCACCGGACCGGCGGCACCGACCGTCACCGGCGCACCCGCCGAGAGCCGCAGCCCCTCGACGACCAGCTCGCCGGCGGAGCGGGCGTCACAGTCGGGGAAGATCAGCACGACCTGCCCCTGGCGCACCGCTGCGAACCCGTCGTGGGTGGCCGCGACGAACGTCGCCGCCTGGCCGACCCGGGCCCGGTCGCCGGGAACGTCGGCGACCACGACGGCATAGTCCCGGGACAGGTCGGCCTGCAGCAGCCGGCCGCGCTCGCGCAGCGTCTCCGGATCGGGGGTGGTGCCGGAGAGGAGCTCGTCGAGTAGCTCACCCCGCACCCGTCCCTCGGCCTCCGCGACGCTGCGGCGGAAGAGCAGCAGCAGCGCCGTCACCAACGCCGCACGCTCCAGGATCCGCTGGTCGCCGTCGTCCAGATCGCCGTCGTCGCGGTCGACCTCGCGCGGGCCGAGGAGCATCGAGCCGAGCTGCTCGGCGCCGGCCAGGACCGGGGTGGCGTAGATGTCGCCACTCCCGGCGGTGCGGCTCAGGTCGAGGCTGCGCCTGGTCACGGCCGCCTCGTAGTCGGAGACCGGCTGGTCCGGGGCGCTGCTCGCGATGGTCTCGCCGTTCAGGTCCAGCACCACCACCCGGGCGCCGAGGACCTCGGCGACGCTGCGTACGACGTCGTCGACGCCGCCGCCCTCGACGACGATCCGGGTGAGCCGGTCGTGGGCGTCGGCGGCGCGCTCGACGGTCTCGTTGCGGGTCTGCAGCTTGCGCGTGGTGACCTCGAGCTCGGCGACCGCGGCGCGGGTCTCCTCCAGCAGCCGGGCCTTGTCGACGGCGATCGCGGCGTGGGCGGCGAGGGAGACGAGCAGGGCGCTCGCCTCGGTGCCGAAAGGACGTACGGTGCGATTGGCCGCGAAGAGGACGCCGATGACCTGGGCGCCGAGCAGGAGCGGCACGCCGATGATGGCCCGGATGCCCTCGCCGCTCACCGCGGCGTCGATGTCGGGTGCGTGCCGGAACCGCCCGTCGGGAATGTAGTCGGCGGTCGAGTAGGGCTTGGTGGTCTGGGCGACGAGGCCGCCGAGCCCGATGCCGTAGGGGATCCGGGTGGAGCGGAAGGCCGCGGTCAGGATGCCCTCGGTCACCCGCATGTACTCGCCACGACGCTCGTCGTTGAGGGTCAGGTAGGCGACGTCGCTGCTGAGCAGCTGCCTCGCCCGGGTCACGATCGCCTGCAGCACCGCCTCGAGATTGGTCAGCATCGCCAGGTCGTTGGCCGACTCGAACAGCGCCCCCAGCTCGCCCTCACGCCGACGGCGCGCCTCCAGGGTCGCCCTGACCTGCAGCGCGAGCCTCTTGGCGTAGTCGATCCGCTCCAGCTCCTCGGCGGCCGCTCCCGCCGTGCGCGCGGCCTGTGACGGCCCCTCGAAGTCGGCCTCCGCGGCATCCCCGGCCAGCAGCTCCAGGAACGCCACCACATCGACCTTCATGTGACCGAAGTTACACTTCTACGCGCGCGCCGACATAGGCGATCACCACATAGTTGCCCTCGATCAGGTATGGGTCTGCGCCAGGTCTCCCGGTGAGGTGACGGGTCGTTCGCAGACGAAACCCCGACAGACGTACGCCGCCGCCCTCCCGTCCACGGAAGTCCGACCGCTCAGCAGCGGGATGTCGTCGCGGGCCCCGTCGGCGACGACGACCACGGCGCCTGGCCTGCGCCGGGCGGCGGCCTCGAGTGCGTCACGGTCGGGTCCCGGCGGGCCGACGACCGCGATCTCGAGCGGCCCGTCCTTCATGGTGGCCGCCGCTGCCAGCGACCAGCCGGCGAACCGGGGCGCCTTGGCCATCAGGGTGCTCGTGGCGGCGAGCGCCTCCTCGGCGGCGGTGCGGTAGCTCCCCTCGCCGGTGAGGGCATGGGCGGTGACGAGCGCATGGACCATCGCACTGGTGCCGCCGGGGCTGGCGTTGTCGGAGGGATCCCGCGGGCGGGTGACCAGCGCCTCCGCGTCGTCGGCGGTGTCGTAGAAACCGCCGTCCTCCGCGCGGAAGTGGGCCAGCGCGGTGTCGATCAGGCTCGTCGCCCGGTCCAGCCAGGTCGAGTCGCCGGTCGCCTGGGTCAGTGCGAGGAACCCCGACGCGACGCAGCCGTAGTCCTCGAGCACGCCCACGTGCGCTCCTGCCCTGCCATCGCGGCTGACGCGGAGGAGGCGTACGTCGCTGGTCGAGCCGCCGGAGCCGCTAGGCGGAGGCGTGTCGAGGCCAACACAGTGCGTTCCCGCCAACAGCTCGCCCGCCGCGACCGCGGCCTCGACGTACCGCGGCTCGCCCAGCAGCAGCCCGGCGTCGACCAGCCCGCTGATCGCCAGCCCGTTCCACGCCGCGACGACCTTGTCGTCGCGGGCCGGACGTACTCGCTGCTCGCGCGCGGCGAGGAGCCGCGCCTTGACCGACTCGAGCCGCTCGGTGTCGTCGGGCCGGTGCCGCAGCTGCAGCGTCGAGGCCCCTTCTTCGAAGGTGCCCGCCTCGGTCACCTCGAAGACCTCCGCGGCCCAGGCGCCGTCGTCGGCACCGAGGACATCGACGAGCTGGCCCGGGGTCCAGGCGTAGAACTTCCCCTCGACCCCCTCGCTGTCGGCGTCGAGCGCGGAGGCGAACCCGCCCTCGGCGGTGCCGAGCTCGCGGATCATCCAGTCGGCGCTCTCCCGCGCGACCCGGTCGCCGAGCTCGGTCCCGAGCCGGGCGTAGAGGCCGACCAGCTGCGCGTTGTCGTAGAGCATCTTCTCGAAGTGCGGAACGACCCAGCCGCGGTCGACGGCATAGCGCGCGAACCCGCCCCCGACCTGGTCGTAGATCCCGCCGCCGGCCATGGCGGCGACGGTCCGCGAGAGCATGTGCGGAACCCGCGAGCCGGTCTCCGCGACCCGGCGCAGGAACTCCAGCACCATCGACGGCGGAAACTTCGGGGCACCCCCGAATCCGCCCGCCATCGGGTCGAACTCCCCCGCCAGCGTCTCGACCGCGGCATCGACGTCCACCTGCCAGTCGCCCGCCGCTCCGGCCGCCCCGGAGATGGCGGCCAGGTGCTGGCGTACGTTCTCCGCCACCGCCCCGATCTCCGAGCGCCGCTGCGTCCACGCCTCCGAGAGCGCCTGCAGCACCTGCGTGAACGCCGGCTGCCCGTGGCGCGGCTGGTCCGGGAAGTAGGTGCCCGCGAAGAACGGGTTGCCGTCGTGGTCGAGCACCACCGTCATCGGCCACCCGCCGGACCCGGTCATCGCCGTCGTCGCCGCCATGTAGACCGCGTCCACGTCCGGCCGCTCCTCCCGGTCGACCTTGATGTTCACGAAGTGCCCGTTCATGTACGCCGCCGTCGTCTCGTCCTCGAACGACTCGTGGGCCATCACGTGGCACCAGTGACAGGCGGCGTACCCCACCGAGAGCAGGACAGGTACGTCCCGCCCCCTCGCCTCGTCGAACGCGTCGCTCCCCCACTCCCACCAGTCCACCGGGTTCTGAGCGTGCTGGAGCAGGTACGGCGAGGTTGCAGACACGAGTCGGTTGGCCACTCCCCCAGCCTTGCACGCACACGAGCACGTGAGGCGAATGCGGAGCCGGCCGCTGCGGCACCCAGGGGTTCATCGCTCGTTGGCGCCGTGTTCGTCGAGCCATGCTCCGCATGACGGTCGGGTCCTGTTGTCTGACTCATGCCTTAACGCTCGGGCCCGCAGGCCAGCCAAGCCAGGTGCCACCGCCCCCAGCAACAGGACCCCCACATGAGTCAGATCAAGCTGGTCGTCGCCGGCGCAGTGGCCCTCCTGGGAGTAATCGCCTTCAGCGGACACTTCTCGCACCCCACACCATCCGCCACCGACAAGGCGAGCGCCGCGGTCGGCAGCAGGACCCTTCGGATCGGTGTCGAGAGCACCGAACCCGTCTACTACCAGAGCGACGGCGCAACCAGGGGCTTCGACTACGAGATGGCGCGCAGCGTTGCCGACGGCATGGGCGTCGAGGCCGAGTTCGTGCCGATGGACTTCAACGAGCTCTTCCCGGCCCTGCGGGCGGGCAAGATCGACATGATCGGGGCCGAGGTCACCCAGACGTCAGAGCTGGAACGGGAGTTCGACTTCAGCGCGCCGTACTTCTCGACATACGTTGCCTTCCTCACCCCCGAGGGATCGACCATTCGGACTCGCCGTGACGTCAACGGGAAGAGGATTGCGGTTGTCGACGGTGCCATCCAAGCGGCCTACCTCGAAGAGAAGTACCACGACGTCGAGATCATCAGGGCCCCGAACGTGGGCGCTGCCGTCGAGCTGATCGAGCGAGGCGAAGCGGACGCGATGTTTCATGGCGCACCGTACGCTCAGTCGATCATCAAGAGCGCCCCCGTAGCCCTGGAAGAGCCGATCGTCTACCAGGTCGACGACGCCCCGATCGGGTTCGTGATCCGCTCTGGCGACCAGCGCAAGGAACACATCGACGAAGCCCTGAGGGAAATGGTCCTCAGCGGCCGGTGGCTGAAGATCAAGACCGCCTACTTCGAGGCAGACCCGCTCTCCGACATATTCCGTGACAAGGGCTCCTGACCCTGCCACCGTGCACACGTTGCAGGACTCCCGGGGCGCACCGCTAGGAGCCGAGGAGCCCGATCGAGATGACCTGCCGGACCGCATCGCTGCGCGAGGAGACGCCCAGCTTCCGGTAGATCGAGGCGACCTGGGAGCTGACGGTGTTGCGGGAGACGAACAGTCGCTCGCCGATCTCGCCGATCGTGAGGTGGGTCTGGAGGTAGGGCAGCAGGCGCAGCTCGGCCGGGCTCAGGGGCGGCCTTCCCGCGGTGACGCGTTCGGTCGAGCTGATCCTGGCGCGCAGCCTCGCGACCTGGTCGACCAGCACCCCGAGGTCCGGTCGGCGCTGCAGCACGTCGTCGATCTCGCGCAGCAGGTGCCGGGCGGACGTCTGGTCGCCGCGTGCCCAGAGCACCCCGGCGAGCTGGAGGCGGCCACGCACGGCCAGGTACGGCAGGACGTACGTGCAGGACGGACGTGCACGCATGGCCCTGGTCAGCTGCCGGTCCGTCTCAGCGAGATTCCCGTCATGCATCCCGAGACGGGCAGCGGCCGCGAACGCGAGGACGCTCACCGCGTAGTCGTACGTACGATGCTCCTCGACGACGGCGAGGGCGATGGCCACGCTCTCGGCCGCCTCGTCCCAGCTGCCACGTTCCATCGCCAGCAGCGCGAGCTCCGCGTGAGCGTTGACGATGGTGTCGGTGTTGCCGACCTCGGCTCCGACGGTGGCGCTCTCGGTGAACAGGGCGGCGGCCCGTTCGACGTCGCCCAGGAGCAGATGCGCCTCGGCAGCACCGGTCAGGGCCGTGTCGCGCCAGGGGCTCCACGGCGGTTCCTGGGCCATGGCGAGGTCGGCGTCACGCATCATCGCCGCAGGTCCCGTCGGGCACATGGCGGCACGCAGCATGGCACGCGCGGACTCGAACGAGGCGGTGCCGTCCATCGGCACCCAGTCGTACTCCGCGGCCTCTGCCACGGCGGCCCATCGTTGCGCTCGCAAGGGGTCGCCGCCCCAAACGCCCATCCACGCGGCCAGCACGGCCAGGGGAGGATGGTCCTCGACGGCCGAGTCACCGAGCGCGGACAGCCATCGCCCCACGGTCGACAGCTGGCCGGCGCTGTAGGTCGGCAGCACCAGCTGCGTCGCGATCTGGACGCACCGATCACGCTCGGGCGTGTTCAACAGGTGCTCGAGGGCCATCGCCGAGGACTCGTTGGCCTCGAACCAGTCGGCGGCCCGCAGGTGCAGCTTCGCGACGACCTCGGGTTCGACCCGACGAAGCTCGCCGAGCAGGAACTCCCGATACAGCGGGTGATAGCGGTACCACTCCCGCCGTCGGTCGAGCGGGAGCAGGAACGAGTTGGATCCCTCGAGCGCGAGGAGCTGGTCCTGACCGTCGGTATCCCCCGAGAGCGCATCGCACAGCGAGCCACACAGCCGGTCCAGCACAGCGGTACGCCGCAGGAACCGCTGCGTCGCCTCGTCCAGCCCGCTCAGCGACTCCCGGTAGAGGTAGTCGGCCACGTACCGGTCGTCGCCGGAGATGCTCGACACGTCCTGCCTGGTGTCCCGAGCGATCGTCGCCGCCAGGTACAGGCCGGCCGCCCAGCCCTCCGTCCGCTCGGTCACCACCACTGCCCGGTCATGGGTGAGGGGTACCTGCGCCGCGGCGAAGATCTGCTCGGCACCCGCCACGTCCAGCGCCAGGTCGGACCGCAGCACGTCCAGGACCGCGCCGGAGGCGCGCAGCCGAGCCAGATGCGGCTCCTCGACCCGGCTCGCCGAGACCAGCTGCGAGCCGACCGGGACACCGGAGACGATGACGCTCAGCACGTCGCGGCAGGCCGAGGAGTGCAGCTCGTGCAGGTCATCCACCATCAGCACGAAAGGTTCCGGACTGCGGCTGAGGGCTGCGGCCAGGCGCGGTGCGGCGCGTCCCAACGGCGAGACGGCCAGACCGCTCACCTCCGCAACCACGCCCTGCTGATCCGGCACGGCCCGCGCGTACGCCGAGGCGAGCAGCACGAGGAGAGCGCTGGGATCGTCGTCCAGGCGGTCGAGCGACACCCAACCGACGGGGCGGTCCTCGGACTGTGCCCACTGCGCCAGGAGGGTGGACTTGCCGTAGCCGGCGGGCGCGGTGACTCCGACCGCCGGTGCGCAGCTGCTCCGGGCCGCCTCGATCAGAGGGGCCCTGCTCACCAGGCTGAGCGGCAGCTCGGGAACCGAGAGCTTGACGTCCAGCAGGACCTCGTCGAGCCCGGCAGCCGTTCGCGTGGCTTCGCCACCGACTTCCACCATTCGAACGCTAGAGATCCGAGAAGCCCGACGTCTCACCCCTGCCGGATGACTTGTGGGCACAACCGCTTCGACACCGTCCCGTTTCACACAATGAGAATGATTCGCCGAGTGGTCCCGCCGACCAGATTGAGATCATCCGTTCACTTCCCGGCCCGACTTCGAACCCTCGTGGTCGGCGGCACAGGCAAGGAGCATTCCGTCATGACCGAAGAGACCACACCGAACGAACGAACCACCTGGCAGGCGGAGGAACCGCCGCCGCCCAGCAACTGGCAGGCGCAGGAACCGCCGCCCAGCGGTTGGGCGACCGGCTTCATCATGTTCGCCGGCGTGATGATGATCATGGTCGGCAGCTTCCAGGCCTTCGCCGGCCTCGTCGGCATCTTCGAGAACGAGTTCTACGTCACGACCCCCGACTACCTCCTCCAGTTCGACGCCACCACCTGGGGCTGGATCCACCTGGTGCTCGGACTGGTCGTCGTGCTGGCGGGCTTCGCCGTGCTCAACGGCAGGGTCTGGGGTCGCACGGTCGGAGTCATCCTGGCCGTGCTGAGTGCCTGCGCGAACTTCGCGTTCCTCCCCTACTCCCCGTTCTGGTCGACGCTGATCATCGCGGTCGACGTCTTCGTCATCTGGGCGCTGACGGTGCACGGTCGCGACATCACCCGCTGACCTGGTCACCGAACGACCGGCTCGGGCGGCGGGACACGGGTTCGTCCGTTCCGGGTGATGTCTCGGACGGACCCGCCGGACAGCCTGGGCACTGGCCTCGTTCGAAGCCGCTCCCAAGACCACCGAAGGAGTGCCATGTCAGGCATGTCCGCAACCGACGACCCCGAGACCACCACCGCGGACCGCCCCTCGCGAGGCCGTTCGATCGCGGCGGTGATCTGCCTGGTACTGGCGGGGTTGCTGATGACGCCGGCCGCGGTGGCCTACTGGGGGCAGCGCACCTTGAACGACGCCGAGCGGTACGTCGAGACCGTCGGCCCTCTGGTGGAGTCACCCGAGGTGCAGGACGTGATCGCGACCCGGGTCACCGCGGCGATCCAGAAGCAGGTCGACGTCGAGGCGATCCTCAACACCGCGTTCGCCGGCGTGATCGCGGACAGACCGCGCCTGGAGCAGCTCGTGGCGCCCCTCGCCGCGGCCATCAACGGCCTGGTGGAGCGCGAGGTCCGCGCGTTCATCGCCTCCGACGAGTTCGCCGACATCTGGGTCCTGGCCAACACCAGAGCCCAGCAGAGCCTCCAGCGCATCCTGAACGGCGACGACTCCGGTGCCGTGTCGCTCCAGGGCGACGAGCTCGTGCTCGACGTCGACGAGGTCATCGAACGAGTCAAGGATCGACTCGTCGCCCGGGGTCTGACCATCGTCGAGAACGTGCCCATCCCCGAGACCGACCGTCAGATCGTGCTGATGGACGCCCCCCAGCTCAGGCAGGTACGCACGATCTACGCCTTCTCGAACCCGGTGGCCCAGTGGCTCCTGCCCGTGGTCGGGGTCCTGTTCCTGGGCGCCTTGGTGCTGGCCCGCCGCCGGCCCCGGATGGCGGTGTGGATCGGGGCGGTCATCGCCGCCAACGCCCTGCTCCTGGCATGGGTGCTGTCCATCGGAGAGCAGATGTTCGTCAATGCGCTCGCCGGAACCGATTTCGGGCCGGCGAGCCGGATCTTCTTCGACACCCTGCTCACCTACCTCGACCGCGGCCAGCAGGTGGTGCTGTGGCTCGGTCTGGTGATCGTGGTCGCCGGCTGGTTCGCCGGTTCCAACAGGTACGGCACCACGGCACGTACGACCATCGGCGGAGGTCTCGAGAACCTCGGTTCTCGCTTGGGGGACGGCCCCGTCGGCGCAGCGGGCCGCTGGGTCGCCGCCAACGTGGGCTGGGTGCGAGTCGTCGTGGTGGCGCTGGGCGGTGTGGTCCTGCTCTGGGGCAACAACGTCTCGATGAACCGGCTCTGGTGGTCCCTGGCCCTGGTGGTCGCCCTGCTGGTCGTTCTCCAGGTTCTGGTCGGAGCCGGCCGGCCCAGGGAGACGACCGCCTCCCTGGGCTCCGGACCGGCGACCGGACCGGAGCCCGGGCCCGCGATCTAGCCGGAGATGTGGTGACCCCGCTCGGTCACCCGTTGCCCCACGTTCGCTCGATGACGTCGATCACCTTGGGCCGCAGGTCGCTCGCCGCGATCACCTCGTCGACCGAGCCGACCTCGACGGCGCGGTGGATGTCGTGCACGTCGTCGAACTCGGCCGCGACCTCGGCGATCTTGTCCGCTCGCAGCTGAGCGCGGAGCTCGGCCAGCTCGACGACGAGCGCGCCGCGCTCCCCGTCCTCGGCGTGGTCGATCCGCTCCTCGAGCGCGGCGACCCGCGGGTCCGCCGCCGCCCGCTTGGAGACCTCCGCGGCGAACACGACGGCGGCCGCAGGGGCGCCACCGAGCACCGAGGCGTACGAGCCCTCGATCGCGAGCACCGTCATCGACGGGTTCAGGTGCTTGGAGAACACCACGAAAGCACCGCCGTGATAGCGGGAGATGACGCAGAAGACGATCGGGCCCTCGAAGTTGACGACCGCGCGGCCGATCTCGGCGCCGTACTCGAGCTGCAGGTTGCGCATCGACTCCGGGGAACCGTCGAAGCCGGACAGGTTGGCGAGCACCACCAGCGGCCGGTTGCCCGACGCGGCGTTGATCGCGCGCGCGACCTTCTTCGACGACCGCGGGAACAGGGTGCCCGCGGTGTAGGTGTCCGGACCGTCGGTGGGAGGGAAGCCGGCGCGCGGCACCGGCTTGGACTCGATGCCGACCAGGCTGACCGGATAGCCGCCGATCCGGGTGTCGACGACCACGGCGGTGTCGGCGTCGGCCATGCCGGCCCACCGCTCGAGCATCTCGTGGTCGGCGTCGGCCAGCGCCCGCATCACGGTGCGGATGTCGAAGGGTCGCTTGCGGTCGGGGTTGTGCTCGGCCGAGAAGATCTCCCCGACGCATGCGAAGTCGCCCGCGTGGGGGAACGACGACACGTCGCGGTCGATCGGGTCGGCCGTCGGGGCCCGGCGTGGCCCGGCCTCGCCGGGAACGATGTAGCTGTGCTCGTAGTGCGCCATGAGCACCCGGAAGGCACCGGCCAGGTCGGGCACCCAGTACTGCGCCTGCCCGTTCGGGCCCATCACCCGGTCGTAGCCGCCGATGCCGTGGTTGTCCTCGGCGGACACACCGCCGGAGAAGTCGAGCGACTGCTTGCCGGTCAGCACCATCGCGCTGTCCGGGGTCATCACGAGGATGCCCTTGGTGTGCATCAACATCGTCGCTTCGGCGTTCCAGTAGGGCTGGGCGCCGACGTTGATCCCGGCGACGACGATGTTGATCTCGCCGCCGGCCTGGGTGAACTGGACGATCCGGCGCAGCGCGGCCGCGACCCAGTCCATGTTCTCGGTGCCGCTCTCCATCGAGATCCGGGCACCGGCAGAGACCGCGAACCACTCGACCGGAACACCCATCTTCTCGGCGAGGTCGATGGCCGCGATCACCCGGGCGCACTCGGGCTCCGAGAGCGCGCCGAGAGACTTGAGCGGGTCACCGCACAGCACGACTCGGGTGATGCCTTCGGGGTAGAGAGTGCTCGGCGTGGTCACGACGGCGACGATCATGCCTGCGCGGTTGAGCCCGGGAGCACGATCGACGGGAACGAGTACGCCCTCGGCGTCGAGGTCGTGCTCGACGACCGTGCCGCTCCCGGCCAGGGCCTTCTGCAGCTCATAGGGGTAGACGAGGCCGCGGCGTCGGGCGCGCAGCACCTTGCCGGCGTAGTCGTCCAACGGGGCGAGCGGCTCGGTGGGCGGTTCGATGACGTCTGCCACGACCCCCGAGCCCGGCTTGGCGTGGAAGCGGATCGCCAGCCGGTTCGGGGCGCCGCCACCCGGCGATGCGATCCGACCCTCGGCGAGCACCTCCTCGATCCCGGTGCCCTCGCTGAGCGGGGTGATCTTGCTCTGCAGCGCGGTGATCTGGTCGAGATCCGCCTCGACGACCGGCCACACCGTCACCCAGACGTGGTTGACGTCGAGCTTGGTGCCCTCGCGGCCCCGGGCGGTGCGTACGCGGCGGATCGACTCGAGGCAGTTCTCCACGGCACGCTCGACGTGCGGCAGCGCGATCACGCGGCCCTCGTCGTCGCGGACCACGGCGAGCTGGCGGGCCTGGGCAGCCGCGACGAGGCGGCGGTCGGCCGGGTTGGCCCGGGCGACGCACTCGTAGAGGAGAACGTCGTCGGGCGCAGCGAGCCGGGTGACGTCGAACTCGCTGAGGCGCCACAGGTTGAGCCTGCGACCGACCATCGGGTGCATGCCCCGGACCAGTGTGTCCTCGACCAGCTCGGCTGTCGGGATGTGAGGAGCGCCGTCTGCGTGGTGGCGGTAGGTGAAGTAGTCGATCGGCTGTGGCGCGGCATGGCAGACGGCGACCGAGACGCGACGGGCGCGGCGGGCGAACTCCTGCCCGGCGAGCATCTTGGCGATCTCGGTCGAAGCGAGGTCCGGATCGGTAGGCGCGTCGGTCCAGCGCAGGTAGATCTCGACGACGTCGTCGTGGTCGGAGCTGAGCGCCGAGGTGATGGCGGCACCGAGCGGACCGTCGGGGTGGGCGAGCTCCGTGACGTCGCCGATAGTGGACACCACGCGGGTCGCGCCCTTCTCGTCCGTGGCGTACTCGGCGTGCGCGACCGGGCGGCCGCCGCCATCGGATGTGCCGGCGCTGGTGACGGTCAGATCGTGCAGGTGGTAGTCGCGGTAGTGCCGGCGGATCAGCACCTCCAGCAGCGGCTCGCTCTCGGGAAGTCCCTCGACCAGCCGGTCGCGGAGGAAGCCGACCAGTGGCTCGGGGACAGCCGCCAGCGCGTCGATCCGCGCGGCCCGGTCGGGCGCGTCGGGGTCGGTCAGGGCGGCGACCTCGGCCGGCACGCCCGCCAGCACCGCGCGGCGCTCGTCATCGACCAGCGGCTGGTCGAACCAGCCGAACCGTACGGAGCGGGCCAGGTCGCCGACCACGGCGAACCGCAGCTGCGTGGCACGCACCATCCGCTCGAGCAGCGCACGGACCGCGGCGGCGTCCTCCGTCGCCGGCGGCGGGTCGCCGAGCCAGCGCTGCAGCACCCCGATCGCGACGTCGACGTCGGAGGGATGCTGCTGGGCGAGGAAGATGCGGAACACCGCACGCTCGAGCTCCGGCGTACGTTCGAGGTCGGAGACCCCGTAGTGCGCGAGCACCCGCAGCAGCTTGTCGCGGAAGTGGTCCGGAAGCGCGCCCCGGTCGGGGTCCAGGCTGCGCAGGTAGGTGTGGAAGTACTCCCGCGAGCTGTGCACGCGCAACTCGGTGGACGGTTCGTCACCGGCCGGGCGGTTGCGGCTGAGCTCGGCGAAGTCGGTGAACAGCGCCAGCAGGTCCATCTCGGTGCGCAGGGTGTCCGCGGGCGCACCGGTGGAGCGGGAGGCCAGATGGGCGGCGAGCAACGCCGGACGCTGATCCTCCTCGACGTCGTAGCCGAGCAGCAGGCTGCTCAGGTCGGCGATCGCGCCGTTGCTACGGCCGGGCTCGGTGGTGGGTGCGGGCAGATCGAGGTCGGCCAGGGTGGCGGTGCTCGCCTGCTCGCCCTCGGCTGCGCCGGTCGGCTCCAGGCGCAGCAGCGGCGCCGCGGTCTCGACCTGGCTCCCGACCCGGACCAGGAGCTCCTTGACCCGGCCGGTGAACGGCGCGGTCAGCGCGGTCTCCATCTTCATCGACTCGAGCACCAGCACGGGGTGACCGGCCGCCACCTCGTCGCCGACGGCGAGCGGAGTGGACACGACCAGCGCCGGCGCGGGAGCGCGGACCATGCCGCCCTCGTCGCGGCTGACCCGGTGCATCACGTCGTCGACCTCGACCAGATGGACGGGGCCGTGGGTGGCGCTCACCAGCCGGTAGCGGTGACCGTCGACGGTGAGCCGGCCGTGCACCTCGTCGATCCGGTCGAGGGTGGCGGTGAGGGTGCGCCGCTCGCCGCCTGCGGTGATGGTGACCTGGTAGCGCGCCGGTCCGGACTGCCGCACGGTCAGGGCGTACGTCGCCCCGCGCAGCTTGAGCTCGATGGTGCGGGCAGGATCGTGCTGGATCTGGGGTCGGCCGCCCTGGGCCGTCTGCAGCATGCGGGCGATCTCGCCGCGCTCGGCCTCGTCGTACCCCTCGATCGCGGCGGCGACGAGCGCGACGCCGGCGTGCCGGGCGGCTTGGAGCCGCCCCTCGCCGCGCACCCGGTCGATCCACCCGGTGTCGGCCCAGGCCGGGCTGCCGGTGGTGACCTCGGGCTGGTCGAGGAGGTCGAGGATGAAGCTCTTGTTGGTCGCACCACCGTCGATGATGACGGTGGTCTCGCCCATCGCCCGGCGCAGTCGCGCCAGCGCCTGCTCGCGGTCGGCGCCCCAGGCGATGACCTTGGCGATCATCGAGTCGAAGTCGGCCGGGATGGTGTCGCCCTCGGCCACGCCGGTGTCGACCCGGATGCCGGGGCCGGCGGGGAACTCGAGGCGGCTGATCCGGCCCGGCGCGGGCGCGAAGTCGCGGTCCGGGTCCTCGGCGTTGAGCCGGGCCTCGACCGCGTGGCCGCGCTCGGCCGGCCGGTCACCGCTCAGCGGCACGCCGGACGCGACCTGGATCTGCAGCGCGACCAGGTCGGTGCCGGTCACGACCTCGGTGATGGGGTGCTCCACCTGGAGGCGGGTGTTGACCTCGAGGAAGGCGAACGTCCTCTCGCCCGGGTGGTAGAGGAACTCGACGGTGCCGGCTCCGGCATAACCCACCGCCGTGGCGAGCCGTTCGGCGGATGCCTTGAGCTCGGCGGCCTGGGCCTCGGAGAGCAGCGGGGAGGACGACTCCTCGATGACCTTCTGGTTTCGCCGCTGCACCGAGCAGTCGCGTACGCCGATCGCCCAGGCGGTGCCCTGACCGTCGGCGATCACCTGGACCTCGACGTGGCGGGCGTCGGTGACCAGCTTCTCGAGGAACACCACGCCGCTGCCGAACGCCCGCTCCGCCTCGTCCCGGGTGCGCTGGTACGCCTCGGCGAGCTCGGCACCGGAGGTGACCTTCCGGATGCCGCGTCCGCCACCGCCGGCGGTGGCCTTGAGCATCAGCGGGTAGCCGATCTCCTCAGCGCTGGCGAGCGCCTCCTCGAGCGTGTCGACCCCGCCGCGGCTCCAGGGAGCCACCGGGACACCGACCTCCTCGGCGATCAGCTTCGAGCCGATCTTGTCGCCGAGCTTCCGCATGGCCTCGGCGCTGGGGCCGATGAAGGTGACGCCCAGCCGGTCGCAGAGCTCGGCGAAGGCGGGGTCCTCGGCGACGAAGCCCCAGCCGACCCAGGCGGCGTCGGCGCCGGAGGCGACCAGCGCCTGCTCGAGGACGGCGAGATCGAGGTAGGGGCGATCCGCGGCCGCGCCGAGCAAGTAGGCCTCGTCGGCCTCACGTACGAACGCCGCCCCGGCGTCGACGTCGGTGTGCAGCGCGATGGTGCGGATCGTCCCAACGGACGTGTCCCGCGCGTTGAGGTCGCGTACGGCGTGGATCAGACGCATGGCGGCTTCGCCGCGGTTGACGATGGCAATTCGGGAGACCTGTGGCACGGTGCAGACCCTTTCATCTGGCACCCGCTGCTGTGACCGCTCGACTCCGACAGGCTTCTGATGAATTCCTTGTCGAATTCCTAGTGGACACCACCCGGCGACACCCCGGATCGCACGGGAGCTGCCGGCTCAGGATGGCCGTTTCCTACAACGTCCGGCGGGCGCCGTTGACCTTCTGCCGAAGCCAGACAGGGGTGCGATCCTCGTCACGCGGGAAGGTCTCGAGGTCGAGGGCGTACAGACCCGGGTGCGCGGGCCAGCGCCAGACGGGTTCGTCGTCGTAGTTGAACGCGACGTTCGTCGTGGGCGTCTCGCCGCCCTCGCACGCGATGGTCCAGCGCGCGGAGAACCAGGCGCCGCGACCGGGCTCGTACATCACCCGTCTGAGCTCGTCGGTCAGCGCGAGGATGGTGTCGGGCGGCCGGGCCTGGGCGAGGCTGCCGTCAGGTCGGTGCACATCGATGCGTCCGGTGAAGAACATCGACAGGTTCCGGTGGTTGAAGACCAACGTGGACCAGTCGCCCTCGACCTCGTCAGCGAGGTGGAGGACGATCTCGTCGATGAGCTGTTCCTGTCTGACCACAGGAGGAACGGTCATGCCCATCAACCTACTACCGTTGTCGACAGTAGTTCGAAACTCCGTTTCACGGTGTTGGTACGGATGAGTTGTTTCCAGCACACGACGGATCCGTGAGTTCCTCGTGACGCGGTGAACGCGGACCACCGTCGACGGCTAGGTTGAGCGGGTGACTCGGAACCCGCGACAGTCCCTGGATCGCTCGGTGCTGCGGCTGGGCGCCCGCGTGCGGGAGCTTCGCAAGGCGCAGGGGATGACGCTGGTCCAGCTCGCCGAGGCGACCGACCTGTCGCACCCGTTCCTGAGCCAGATCGAGCGCGGGATGGCGCGCCCCTCGATGTCCTCGCTCTTCCGGATCGCCCAGACCCTGGGCACCACCCAGCAGGGCCTGCTCGCCGACAGCGTCGAGAGTGCCTCCGCCGGTCCCTTGGCGGTCGTACGCCGCTCCGACCCCGGCACCGCGGAGGCGTCCAACGGCGCGGTGCAGGCGCTGGTCGCCGGGGCCGACCACGCCTTCATCCCGATGGAGTTCACCGGGGACGAGACGACCTGGGACCGCTACTGGCAGCACGAGGAGGACGAGTTCGTCTACGTCGTGGGCGGGACGCTCCGGATCGACCTGGACGGCGAGGAGCAGACCATGGGGACCGCCGACTCGGTCTACATCCCGGGCGGCGTACGCCACCGGTGGGCGAGCGCCGACGGCGAGCTCTTCCGGCTGCTGGTGGTCAAGGAGCAGCGCGGACGCTGACCCGCCTCAGCTCCGCGGCGATCTCGTGCTCGTCTGCGGTGACGAGGACACCGTCGCGTACGACGACCCGACCGGCGACGACCACGTGTCTCGGGCGCCGCCCGGGCGAGGCCCACAGCAGACCGGCCGTCGGATCGTGGACGCCGGCGTCGGCGACCCCGGAGACGTCCCAGACGCACAGGTCCCGGCCATCCCCCAACCCTGGGCGGCCGAGCCCGGCGGCGGCGCCGGTGGTCGCCATCGCGAGCACGTCGGCGGCCGCCAGCGGCGGACCGACCAGTGGCGCCACCTGCATCGCGAGCCGGGCGTCGGCGAGCAGGTGGCCGGCGTCGTTGCTGCCGCCGCCGCTGGTGCCGAGGCCGACCTCGACCCCCGCCGCACGGAGGGCGGCGACCGGCGCGATCCCCCAGCCCATCGGCAGGTCACAGCCGGGCGCGTGGGTGGCGCTGACCCCGGCCCCGGCCAGCCGCCGGATCTCGTCCGGCGTCACGCCGCACAGATGGGCCAGGGTCACGTCGGGCGCGAGCCAGCCCCACTCCTCCAGCAGGTCGATCGGGCGCCGGCCGTAGCGCTCGGCCGCGATCGCGACGTCGACCTGCTCGCCTGCCTGCGTACGCCGCCGCAGCCCGCGCCGGGCAGCCACCTCCGCCATCAGCCGGAAGGTCGGCTCCGGGTCGGAGTGCACCCCGGCCGGACCGACCGCGACCTGCAGCATCCCGTCGGCGCTCACCCCGCCGGGTGCATCCCCGACCAGCGCCTCGGCGATCAGGTCGGCACTGTGCGCCGCAGTCTCGGGATCGTCCCGGGCAGCGCCGCGGACGAAGACCAGGCGGGCGCCCAGCTCCGCTGCCGCCCGGGCGGTCCCCTGCGCCAGCGGCACCGTCTCCTCGGGGCTCAGGGCGGCCGGCCAGGTCAGGTGGTGGTCGGCCACCGTCGTCACCCCGCAGAGCAGCGACTCGGCGAGTCCCGCCCGCGCCGCGGCGTACGTCAAGGACGCGTCCACCCCGACCCGGTCGTAGGCGTCGGCCATCGTGGGCAGCCAGGTCGCCATCGGCACCCCTCGCGTGCCGGGGAGGGTGCGGAACGCAGTCTGCAGCAGGTGGTGGTGAGCGTTGACCAGGCCAGGCGTGACCAGGCAGCCGGTGGCGTCGAGGACGTCGTCGGGCCCGTCGACCGAGAGGTCCCCGGCAGCCGCTCCGGTGATCCGCAGCGTCATGCCGACGGCGTGAAGCGGGAGGCCTCGACGATGACCTCGGCCAGCGTGGCGACCCCGGCCTCGAAGCGGGCCTTGCCGTCCTCGGCGGTGGCCGTGGTCGGGTCGCCGAGGTAGCCGTCGGTGCCGAAGTCGTCGGAGAGCCAGCCGAAGGAGACCGGCTTGCCGAACCCGATGTGTTGGTAGCCGGTGAGATGCGAGGGCACCTTCCGCTCGCCTCGCTCCTGGTGCACCAGCTCGGGCCGCAGGTGGAGCATCATCGAGGTCTCCCCATGGCCGCCATGGATGCCGAGCCCGTGCTCGTCCGCGCGTGAGGACGAGCCGCCCTGGTCGGGTGGCACCGAGAGGTGGGCGAAGAAGGTCGCGAGCCCGAACTGCTTGCGCAGCTCACGGCTGGCGACCTGCCCGAGCGCTGAGTTGCCGCCGTGCCCGTTGACGAAGAGCAGCCGGGTGATCCCGGAGGTGCTCAGCGAGCGGCCGATGTCGACGAGCACCCGCATCAGCGTGTCCCAGGAGAGCCAGATCGTGCCGGGCGACCAGGAGTGCTCGTCGGACTTCGTGTAGGCCAGCGGCTCGAGCAGCACGACCGACGCCGTCCCGGCCGCGGCCACGGAAGCCACCGCGGCCGAGGCCGCCTCGGCGGCGATCACGTAGTCGGTCGAGACCGGCAGGTGGGGTCCGTGCTGCTCGATCGCACCGAGACCGAGCACGGCGACCGTGTCCTCGGGCAACGATGCGATCTCGGGGGCGGTCAGGTCGGCGAACCTGGGCACGTGATGGGACATCAGCGGACTCCGATGTTGACGCGGGTGTCGACCAGCGCATGGTCGGTGAGCTTGCCCTGGTTGAGCAGCCCCTTCGGGTCGCGCTCGCGCGCGACGGCGGTGACGAGCTCGACGTTGCGGTCGACGTACCACTGATGGGGCGAGTGCACGCCGACGCCGATCTCGTCGAAGCGCGGGATCCCGGCGAGGACCCGCTCCTCGGAGACGTACTCGGCGACCACCATCGCCAGCGGGCCCTTCCCCATCAACTCCAGGTGGAGCCAGACCGGCCCGTCGTAGACCTCCCGCACCCGGTCGGCGTCGCTCCAGTAGAGCTCGCCCCCGGTCTCCATGTGGAACCAGCTCCGGTCCCGGTGGGCGCGCTGGAGGAAGTAGACCGGATGGTTGTAGGACATCCCGGAGAGCAGATCGGTCGCGGCATAGTCCTCCAGAACAGCCCGTACGCTGCCCCCGGCCGCCACCACGAGCGACTCGATCTCGGGGACCGTGGAGGCCTCCGCGATCACCCGCAGGCTGTGCTGGGCCGGGTCGAGCTCGACGTTGGTCGTCAGGGTCGGGACCAGCGCGGGCTCGTCGCCCGAGGCCAGCCGTGGCCGCACCGGCAGGTCGAGCAGCCGGCGGTGCACGGACACCATCGCGTCCCAGGTGTCGAAGGCGGCGTAGACCGCGACCCAGTCGCGCGCGGGGTCGGTGCGGACGACCACCGAGGTCACGACGCCGGTCACGCCGTAGGCGTGGATGTAGGGCTGCGTCTCCTCGCCCTGCACCGTGATCAGCCGGCCGCTGCCGTCCATCGGGGCCACCGTCAGCTCCGCCACGAAGCCGTCGGAGGTGGTGCCGTGCTCGATGGTCCCGGTGCCCGCGCTGCCGCCGCCGATGAAGCCGCCGATCGTCGAGCCCTTGGTGGACGGGAAGATCCAGAGGTCGCGTCCGGACTCCCGGGCGACCTTGTCGATCCGAGTCATCCGGGCACCGGCCCCTGCCCGTACGTCACCGTCGGGCCGCACCTCGATCGCGTCCAGGCCACGCAGGTCGAGGATGATCCCGCCGGTGAACGGGGTCGCCTGGCCGTAGTTGCCGGTCCCGGCCCCACGTGGGACGACCGGAACATCGTGCTCGTAGGCGACCGCCAGCACGTCGGCGACCTCCTGCTCGGTCCGCGGCCGGACGATCGCGTCCGCGACATAGCGCCCGCTCGGCACCTTCTCCTGGAGCACCGGCGACATCCGGGACCAGTCCGAGGAGAGCTTGACCAGCGCGGCCGGGTCGGTCTCGACCCGGTCCACGCCGAGACGGTCGGCGATCAGAGCGGTCACCTGGGACGTACGCTGCGAAGTCGTCATCGCACGTCACTTCATCGAGATCGAGTCGTCGATGAACCGGTTGTCGTAGAGCGACTCCGGATCGATGTCGTCGGAGGTGATCGTGCCGGCCTGCTTCATGATCGGCGCGAACGTCTCGACGACCCCCTTCATCCGCTCGCCGTCGATCTGGCCGAAGACTCCGGACTTCGGGTCGTCGTGGACCAGGTCGAGGTCGGTCATCGTCTTGGCGGCGTACGCGGCGACGCCCTCGCTGTAGGTCCAGCCGGTCTGATAGCGCTCGACGATGTCGACGATGATCCCGTTGGCCCAGTCCGGGTTGGCCAGATAGTCGATCTCCGCCTGCTGCATCACCGGGACCAGCTTCTGGAGGCAGTCGGCCTCCTTCTCCACGTCCTCGGCACGCATCGCGATCGGCTCGGGGTAGATGGTGTAGCCGACCTCGGCGAGCAGCTGGTAGCCGATCGGCTTGGCCCAGCTGCTTATCTCGTTCTCGTAGATGTAGGGCTCGGCCGTGGCGAAGCCCTGCTGGAGGATCGTGGGCTCGGTGACGAAGCGCTGCGGGGTGCCCTCGTAGGAGAGGTCCGACTGCTTCTTCTCGATCATCCCCTGCGACTCGAGCAGCGCCGGGATCACGTCGCCGGCGGTGACGACCGGGTCGCCGTCGCCGGCGGCCTCGGCGATGGTCTTCGCGTCGTCCTGGCTCTTCGGGTCCCACATCAGGATCTGTGGCGAGATGGTCAGCTGCGAGGCCAGGGCCACGGTGGGCTGCTTCTCCGCGGCCGCGATCGCGGCGTCGGTGTTGACCGCTCCGATCAGGATGTCCTTGTCGAGGTACATGGTCGCGGGGACGGGCTGGAACCCGGTCGCCGGACCACCGGAGCGGACCTCGACCTTCACTCCCGTGTCGACGCCCCCGGAGACGAGCGGTCCGGTGACGGTCTTCTTGTCGGTGTCGACGGTGTAGCCCTCGCCGATCAGGCTGTACATGCCGCCGTGCTCGGCCTCGGGCTGCCAGTCCTGCTGCATCACCACGGTCGCGGGGCAGACGTCGGAGAGGTCCTTCGCGCTGCCCTTCTCCGCCTTCGTCACCTCGGCGGCGGTGGCGGTGTTGGTGGAGCCGGCGTCGCTGCCGCAGCCGGTCAGGGCGATCGGCGCGATGGTCGAGAGCGCCACCAGGGCAGCGGCGCGCAGGGGTATGTGTCGGTTCATGCTGGGTCCGTTTCTTGGGGGGAGGGAGGGGTCAGCGCTCGCCGTACCACTTGCCGATCACGGCACGGTCGAGAGCGGCGAAGGCCGAGAAGACGACGACACCGAAGAGGGCGGTCAGGATGATCGCCAGGAAGAGCGGCTCCATGCTGAGCCGCAGCGTGTAGACGCGGAGCAGGCCGCCGATGCCGGGGCTGCCCTGCTGGAAGTAGAAGTCACCGACGATGACGCCGATGACCGAGAGCCCGGCGGCGTTGCGCAGGCCGGTGAAGATCGCCGGCATCGCCGCGGGCAGCTGCAGCTTGAGCAGCCGCTGCAGCCGGGACGCCCGGTTGAGGGTGAAGAGGTCGTGCGCCGGCGCGGTCGCCGACTGCAGGCCGAAGAGGGTGTTGGCGATCATCGGGAAGACCGCGATGATCACGCAGACCACGATCCGGGCCGAGATGCCGTAGCCCATCCAGATCCCGATCAGCGGGGTCAGCGCCAGGATCGGGACCGTCTGCAGGATGACGGCGTAGGGGTAGAGCACCTTCTCCAGCAGCCGGGTCTGCGCCATCACCATCGCCCACGCCATCCCGATGACCACCGAGATCACCAGCCCGGCCAGCGCGACCATGACCGACTGCCACAGCGCCGCGAGCATCGGCTGCATGATCTCCGGTCTGCTCAGCGTCTCCCCGAAGACCTGGTGCGGTGGCGGGAGCAGGAAGCGCTTGTCCTCGCCGAGGACGAGGTACGTCACGGCGTACCACAGCGCCGCCAGGCCGGCGAGCGCCGCGATCATCGGCGCGATCCTGGCGAGGAGCGCGCGCAGGACCGGGGGCGTACGTCTGGTGGGTGGCTCTTCCGCCGCGGCCGCGGTCGCGGGGGCGACGTCGGGCTCGACAACCAGATCCATGCTCATGCGTGCTCCTCCAGTGCCGCGGAGACCTGGCCGACCAGGTGGGCGAAGTCGGACTCGAACCGCAGCTCGGGCGGGCGCGGGAACTCCCAGGGCACCGGGATCTCCGCCACGATCCGGCCCGGCCGGCCGCTCATCACCACGACGCGGGTCGAGAGGTAGACGGCCTCGGCCACGGAGTGGGTGATGAAGAGGCCGGCGAAGCCCTTGAGCCTGAAGAGCCGTTGCAGCTCGGTCTGCATCGCCAGCCGGGTGATCTCGTCGAGAGCGCCGAACGGCTCGTCGAAGAGGGCGAGGTCGGGTTCGGCGACCAGGGCGCGAGCGATCGAGACCCGCATCCGCATGCCTCCGGAGAGCTGGCGCGGATGCTGCTTCTCGAAGCCGGTGAGGCCGACCAGGTCGAGGGCCTCCTGGGCCGCGGCGCGGCGCCGCTCCTTCGGCAACCCGCTCAGCTCGCCGATCAGCTCGACGTTCTTCCGGGCGCTGCGCCACTCCAGCAGCGTCGGGTCCTGGAAGACGTAGCTGGTGGTACCCGCGTCGACCTCGACCCTCCCCTCGGTGGCCTCGTCGAGCCCCGACGCCAGCCGCAGCAGGGTCGACTTGCCGCATCCGGACGGGCCGACGACGGAGACGAACTCGCCGGCGTCGACGCTCAGGTCGACCCCGGTCAGCGCGGTCGTACCGGTCGGGAACCGTTTGGTCACCCCGGAGAGGGCGAGCGTGGCGGTGGTGGTCGTCGTGTTCATGTCACCTCGGCATGGGATCGAGATCGAGGACGGTGCTGACGCGGGTGTCGGCGAGCACGCGGCCGCCATGGACGACGACGCGGGCGGTCTGGGTCCCGGCGACGACCTCGTCGAGCGGTACGTCGGGGACGAGCATGAAGTCGGCCCGGCTGCCCGGCCCCGTGCCTCCGGCCGGGAGCCCGAGCACGGTGCGGGTCGTCGTCGTGACGGCGGCGAGGGCCTCGGCCGGGCGGAGATGGCCTGCGGCGACCAGGAGCGAGGTGGTCTCGAACGGGTCGGCACGGCCGACCGGGTTGAACGGGTCGCGCAGGTTGTCGGCCCCGGCCGCGACCGGCACTCCTGCCTCGAGCAGCGCCCGGATCGCGGTCAGGCCGCGGGGTGCTGCCCCGTCGGCGTCACGGCCCTGCAGGTAGAGGTTGGTGATCGGGAGCGTCACGATGCCGATCCCCGCCTTCGCCACCAGGTCCACGACGGGGCGGAGGCGGTCGTGGTCGAGCATGCCGAGGCGTACGCAGTGGGAGGCGGTCACCCGCTGCGACATCCCCCTGGCAATGACCTGCTCGGCGAAATCGGCCAGGTCGAGGTGGCCGGTGGTGGTCTGCTCGTCGGTGTGCAGGTCGACGGGAAGGCCGGAGCGCTCGGCGTGGTCGAGGATGCGGCCGGTCTCCTTGGCGGGCTCGTCGGCCAGGTGCGGACACCCGCCGAGGACATCGATCCCGCGCCCGATCGCGTCCGCGATCACCGCGTCGGGCACATCCTGGCCGGCGAGCAGGCACACCTGCAGCGTGATCGTTCCGCGGAGCTCCTCGCGCAGGCCGAGCAGGGCATCGACCCCACGCAGCGGGTCGCCCGCGAGGAGCGCGTCGGCATGCGTACGGATCGTGGTGATGCCGTTCGCCACGTAGCGGCGGACCGCCCGCCGGGCGCGGTCGGCGAAGTCGTCGGAGGTGAGCGTAGGCACGAGCGAGCGCCACTGCTCGATCGCGGTGACCAGGTCGTTCCCCGCCCGCGGCCCGGGCGTGATCTGCTCCGCGCTCAGCGCCTTGTCGAGATGCGCATGCGGCTCGCCGGCGGCGGGGACCAGCCGCCAGCCCCTGGCGTCGGTCCCGGGACCGCCCTCCACCGGCCGGACGACGGTGATCTCGCCGGCCGCGAGATCGAGATCGGCGAGGGTGCCGTCGAGGAGGCGTACGTTGCGCAGCGCGGTCAGCTCCACGCCGGCCAGGTGCGCCGGACCGTCCACGGGCCCGACCCGTTCGGCATTTCGTGCCACTGCCATCGGCTACCCCTTCCGGCTCAAATGTTGATGAGATGAACATTTTCGAGCGTAAGGAGCGGTTATTTCGGCGGCGTAACCGTTTCGGTCCTCCTCGATGAAACCCATCCGGTCAAGCACGGGCGACGGACGATCAACCCGGGCTCCGGGATCGCGGCGAGGATCGAAGGGTGACCACGACCTCGCCGGCTTCGACCGCCTCCCCGACCAGTTCCCCGACCACCGCCCAAGGCCGAGCCGCGCCGGTGGTCGCACTCGCGGCCGGGATCGCGATCCTGGTCTCGAGCGAGTTCCTGCCCGCGGGCGTACTGCCCACGATGGCGCGCGACCTCGGGATCAGCGAGGGAACGGCGGGGCTCGCCGTGGCGGCGACCGCGATCGCCGGGGCCGCGACCGCGCCGACCATCGCCATGATCCTTCCTCGGATGGACCGGCGTACGTTGCTCGTCGGCCTGCTGGTCGCCGCGGGCGTCGCCAACCTGGCGGTCGCGATCTCCCCCGGTTTCGTCGTCCTGCTCCTCGGCAGGCTCGTGCTGGGCGCGGCGATCGCCGGCTACTGGTCCTTCGCCTTCGCCGTCGGGACGTACGCCTCGCCGGGCCGTGACCACGTCATCTCCACCTCGATCGCGCTGGGCGTCACGGTGGCCACGATCGCCGGTCTGCCGCTGGGCTCGCTGCTCGCCGACGGGCCCGGATGGCGCTGGGGCTTCGCGGCCGCGACGGTGCTGAGCCTGGTCTCCGCCGCGGCGCTGGCCCGGGCGCTGCCGCCGGTGCCGGCCCACCCGTCGGCCGGGCTGACGATGATGCGTCAGGCCCTCCGCAACCCGCGGCTGGTGGCCGGCGTGGTGGTGCTCGTCGTGGTGGTCCTCGGGAACTTCGTGGCGTACCCGTTCATCCGGATCGCCATCTCCGAGACCTCGCCCGGCGCAGGCATGTGGATGCTTGCGCTGTGGGGCCTCGGCGGGCTCTTCGGCAACCTCGCGGCCGGCCGGTTCTCCCACCGGCTGCGCGCGGTCGTCACGGTCGCGCCGCTCCTCCTCGCCGGCGGGCTGGTGCTGACCTTCCTCGCCGACAGCACGCCGGTCATGGCGGTGGCGATGCTGGTCTGGGGCTTCGGGTTCAACCTGGTGCCGGTCAGCACCCAGCTGTGGGTCACCCGCGTCGAGCCCGAGCGCACCGAGTCGGCGCTGGCACTCCAGGTGACCGCGTTCCAGGTCGCGATCACCCTCGGGGCGGCACTAGGAGGCGCGGTCCTCGACGAGTACGGCGTCGGGCGGGTGCTCCTCATCGGCGCGATCGGGGCGGCCGTCGCCGCGGCGGGCTTCGGCGCGCTCCGCGTGCCGCGCTCCTGAGGCGTCCTCGCGCCACGCCTGCGGACCGGTCCCGTGGGTGGCGGTGAAGGCGCGGCTGAACGCCGCGCCCGACCCGTAGCCCACGGCGTACGCCACCTGCTCGACCGGACGGTCACCGCCGGCCAGCAGGTGGCGGGCCGCGCGCATCCGCACGTCCCGCAGCGCCTCGCTCGGGCTCTGCCCCAGGCTGCGCCGGAACCGCTCCCCCAGCGCCGACCTGGACAGGTGCACGGACTCCGCCATCGCCTCGACCGACCAGGCCCGCGCCGGATCCGCGATCAGCGCGGACAGCACCTGCGCCACCGTCGGGTCGAGGACGGGCGCGGGACCATCCGTCCCGCGCCCGGTGTCCTCGAGCCAGGAGGCCGTCATCGCCGCGCCGAGCAGCGAGGCGTAGCCCGACGCGAACAGCGCCGACGGCCGGCACGGCCCCGCGAGCGGGCACCGTCGCACCAGCTCGGCCACACCCCCGTGGCGGCCGACGAAGTCGCGCACGACCAGCGGGTTCGCGAGCGGGTACGCCACCGCGACCGCCCGCAGGTCGGCCCGCGTGACCGCCGCCCCGTCGCGGGTCGCCAGCCGGTGCCTGACCTGCCCGCCGACCAGAGCCGCGTCCCCCGCCCGGAGCAGGTGCGACTGCCCGGCGGCGGTCAGCACGACCGTGCCGTCGTCGACGAGCAACCAGCTGGCGGAGCGTACGTCCTCACCGGCGGAGCCGGCAGGCAACTCCTCCTGGTAGGCGAGCGTCATCTCCCACGACGGACGGTCCTCGTTCACACCAGCCCCAGCGCCCGAGCGCCGGCCGGCTATTCCCGATCCTCAGTCGGCGATGAACTCGAGGATGTCGGCGATGAGGGCCTTCTGGTAGTCGCCCGCGATGCCGTGCGGAGCACCCTCGTAGACCTTCAGCGTGCCGTCGGAGACAAGCTTCACCGCCTTGTCGGCGGCGGCCGCGATCGGCACGATCTGGTCGTCCGAGCCGTGTGCGATCAGGATCGGCACCTCGAGTGCCTTCAGGTCCTCGGTGAAGTCGGTCTCGGAGAAGACCTTCACGCAGTTGTACGCGGCCACGAGACCGGCCAGCATCCCCTGGCGCTGGAAGTCGTCGATGAGGCCCTGGGAGACCTTGGCGCCGTCGCGGTTGAAGCCGTAGAACGGGACCGCCAGGTCCTTGTAGAACTGGGAACGGTCGGCGAGCACACCGGCGCGGATGCCGTCGAAGGCATCGATCGGCGTCCCTTCGGGGTTGGTCTCCGACTGGACCATGATCGGCGGCACCGCGCCCGCCGTGACGACCTTGCGGACCCGGCCCTTCCCGTGCTGGGCGGCGTAGCGGACGACCTCGCCGCCACCGGTCGAGTGCCCGATCACGACCAGCTCGGTGAGGTCGAGGTGCTCGACGAGCTCGGCCAGGTCGCGGGCGTAGGTGTCCATGTCGTGACCGAGGTCGGTGTTGGTCGAGCGGCCGTGGCCGCGGCGGTCGTGCGCGATGGCCCGGTAGCCGGCGTCGGCGAGCAGCTTGGACTCGACGGCCCAGGCGTCCGAGCTGAGCGGCCAGCCGTGGCTCAGCACGACCGGCTTCCCGGTGCCCCAGTCGGTGTAGTAGATCTCGGTGCCGTCAGAGGTGGTGAACGTTGGCATGGTGGGAGTCCTCGAGGTTCTGCGTCGGTCCGCCGCCCCCATCGCCGAAGCTGTCGCGGTCCCGACGCCAGGTCCATCCTCTCCCTCGAGTACCCCATCCGGCCCCGCCGTACCTGCCCGATATCCCACGAATCAGGACACCTTCCGTCAGGTCCAGGGGTTGTCCCAACGACCATCGGCCCGCGCCGTCCGGACCTCGGCCATCCCCGCCGGCCGCATCCGGCCCTCGGCGGTCAGGCGCTCGACCTTGGAGATGTTGAGCCGCGACCACTTCGAGCCCGGACGCCGGCGGGTGTAGCGCTGCAGGTAGGTCTCCTCATCGCCTCGGCGACGTACGGCCGAGATCCAGCCGAAGCAGAGGCCGACGTCGACGAGCTCGTCGGAGGTCAGCGACGCCGGCTCGATGCCCTTCCTGGTCAGCCGCAGCCACACCGCCCGGATGCCGGGGCCGGCGGTGTCGAACCAGGCCTCCACCTCGGCCACCGACGGCCGATCCAGGACCGGCTCGCCGTCGATGGTCTCCACCCGACCAATCTAGTGGTCGGCCGAGCAGTGGTAGTCGCGCGACGGCCGCTCACCGGTGATCAGATAGGTCGTCACCGCGTGGTTCGCGCAACGGTTCTTGCCGGCCGGGTAGACGCCGTGGCCGCTCTGATCGGCGGTCACCATGGTGGCCCGCTCGCCCAGTGCCACCCGCATCTCCCGCGCACCGTCCAGCGGTGTCGCCGGGTCACGAAGGTTCTGCACCATCAGTACGTTGGACGGACCGTGATCGGTGATCCGGACCGGCGGCTCGGTGGGTGCCGGCCAGTACGCGCACGGCGTGATGTTGGCTCCGGCGGCACCGAACAGCGGAAACCTGATCCGGTCGACGGCGACGTTGCGCTGGTAGGTCGCGACCGACTTCGGCCAGCGCGCGTCGTTGCAGATCATGTAGTAGCGACCGGAGATGAGGTTGTCCACGTCGCCGACGGCGTCGCCTCCGGGCAGCGGTGGCGGCGGCTGGTTCGCGTCGACCGCCTGCCAGATGTCCGCGAGCAGCGGCAGCTGGGTCGGGCCGTACAGCAGACCGAAGTTGATCAGCCGGAACGCGGCGTGGTCGAAGGGGCCGTCCGGCGTCTCGATCGGCTTCTTCTCGAGCCGCTCGGCGAGCTCGAAGTACTTGGCTCGCACCTGTGCCGGTGTCTTCCCCAGGCCGTACTCGCGGTGGTTCGCAGCAGCGAACTTCGCGAAGGCCGGGAAGGTGTCCTCGACGCCCTGCGACCACAGCCGGTTGCTCGCGTAGTCCCAGCCGCCCGGGGCCAGATTGCTGTCGAGCACGATCCGGTCGCCGCGCTGCGGGAACAGGGTGGCGTAGACCGCGCCCAGGTGGGTGCCCCAGGAGGCACCGGCGTACGACAGCTTCGACTCGCCCAGCGCGGCCCGGATCCGGTCCATGTCACGTGCGGTGTTGGCCGGGTTGATGTGCGGCAGCATCCAGGATGTCTTGGACGTCGCGCACTGCTGGGCGATCTGCTTGCTCTGCGCGGCTCGCTCGGTCACGTCGGCGGCGTCGAGGGCGTACGGCGGGATGTTCCCGGTCAGATACTGCTCCTCGGTGAGGTCGCAGGTCACCGGCGTGCTGCGGGCGATCCCGCGCGGGTCGAAGCCGATCACGTCGTAGCTGTCCCGGACGCTCTGCGGGAGACCCATCGCGACGAGCATGGCCGGATAGCCCTCGCCCGCGGAGGGACCACCGGGGTTGGTCACCAGGATGCCGCGCCGCTTGTCGGGCTTCGTGCTCGCCAGCCGCGAGACCGCGATGTCGATCGTCTTGCCGGCGGGGTCGCTGTAGTCCAGCGGGACCTTCAGGGTGCCGCACTGCATCTCTTTCGGGATCGGCACCGGAGTGATCTCGGCGGGGCACGTGTCCCACGTGATGCGGTCCGATGGCGCGTCCTGTGCGCTGGCCGGACCGGTCGGCGAGATCACTGGGGCCAGCGTGGCCGCCAGCGAGACGACAGCGACGGTGAGCGGTATCGAGATGCGTTTCATTTCTTCCTCCCGAGGATGGTGGTGGAACGGTGTCAGTCTTCGCTGAACGACGGGCGGAAACATCCGGCCGAAGACCATTCCGGGGGTCGCCGAAAGCACTATTGACCGGAGGGGAAAGTAGTAGTGGCGCAGATCACCGCCCCTGCTGAAGGCGCTTGCCGCGCGAGTCGGCGGCAACGGTTGGCGGTTGGGCCGCGATCGGCGAGGATGTCCCCGTGATCGACGAGCGCCCCATCAACACGTGGCTGACCGACATGGACGGTGTCCTGGTGCGCGAGGAGGAGCCGATCCCCGGCGCATCCGAGTTCCTGGCCAGGCTCACCGAGGCCTCGGTGCCGTTCATGGTGCTGACCAACAACTCGATCTACACCCCGCGCGACCTGCGGGTCAGGCTGCTCCGGTCCGGGCTCGACGTCCCCGAGAAGTCGATCTGGACCTCGGCGCTCGCGACCGCGCAGTTCCTCGCCGACCAGCGGCCGGGTGGTTCGGCGTACGTCGTCGGTGAGGCGGGGCTGACCACCGCCCTGCATGCGGTCGGCTACGTGATGACGGAGAACGACCCCGACTACGTCGTGCTGGGCGAGACTCGCACCTACTCGTTCGAGGCGATCACCCGGGCGATCCGGCTGATCGAGGGCGGCGCCCGGTTCATCGCGACCAACCCGGACCCGAGCGGGCCGAGCCCGCAGGGCACGCTCCCCGCGACCGGCTCCGTCGCCGCGCTGATCAGCGCCGCGACCAACCGGGCGCCCTACTACGTCGGCAAGCCGAACCCGCTGATGATGCGCAGCGCGCTCAACCAGCTCGAGGCCCACTCCGAGACGACGGTGATGATCGGCGACCGGATGGACACCGACATCATCAGCGGCCTCGAGGCCGGGATGCGCACCATCCTCGTCGAGACCGGGTCGACCCGGCCCGAGCAGGTCGAGACCTTCCCGTTCCGGCCGACCCGCGCGGTCGCCTCCATCGCCGACGTACTGCCGCTGCTCGAGGGGCAGCTCGCCGGCCAGTAGGGCAGGCGCGGACCGTCTGGCGCTGACGACCGTCGTCGGCAACCAGGGACTCTGAGAGCGGCGACAGCTCAGTCGGCGAGCTCGAACACGGTCTGCCCCCTGCTCCGCCCGCGCGTGGCGGGCAGCGCGGACCGGAACCGCCGCTGATACTGCGACGGCGAGATGCCGAGGCGCGTGACGAACGTACGCCGCAGCACCTCAGGACTGCCGTAGCCCGACTGCGCCGCTGCCTCCGTCACGCTCGCACCGCCTTCGAGACGCATCCGGGCGTGGTCGAAGCGCACCGCGGTGACGTACTCGGACGGCGACTGGCCGAGCTCGTCGCGGAAGCGCCGGGCCAGGTGGCGCGGACTGGTAGCGACGAGGCTGGCAAGGTCGGTGACGGTCCAGGCGCGGGTGGGGTCGGCGTCGACCAGATCGGTCGCACGGCGGACGATCGACGCCGGTTGCGCGCGGCCGCGCAGCGGGACCGAGTACTGCGACTGGCCACCGGAGCGCTGCAGGTAGACGAGGAGGAGCTGGGCGATCTGGCGCGCGACGTCGGCGCCGTGGTCGTCCTCGACCAGGGCGAGCGCCAGATCGATGCCGGCAGCGACGCCCGCCGAGGTCATCACGTTGCCGTCGCGTACGAAGATCGCGTCGGGCTCGACGCGCACGCTCGGATACAGCCGCTGGAGCTCCGGCGCGAACTTCCAGTGCGTCGTCGCGGACCTGCCGTCGAGGGCGCCGATCTCGGCAAGCACGAAGGCGCCGCTGCAGATCGAGACCACGCGCCGGGCACGCGAAGTCAGCGACACCGCTGCCTCGATCAGCGCACCGCGTACGAACTCGTGCGGCGGCAGCTCGCTTCCGGGCACGACCACGGTGTCGAACTCGCCCGCGTCATCGGCCGCGCCGTGCACGGACACCCGGCCGCCGAGAGAGGTCACCACATCCTGCCCGTCGGGCGACAGCAGCACGATGTCGTAGCCGTCCACCGCCTGATTGGCTTCGACGAAGACCTCGGCGGGACCGACGTAGTCGAGCATCTTCACGCCGTCGAAGAGCAAGAAGGCGATGCGTCGGCGGGCGCGGGATGGCTTGGAAATGTCGTTTCCTCCTCGAGGCGAAATACCTTGCGTACAAGGAATCTACGCGGCAGTTACCTCGCGCGCAAGGCTTCTCCCCAAAAGGCTTGCGCGCAAGGGGTTGTAGGGTGGGCTCATGTCAGAGACTCGCCACAGCCTCGAGCTGAGCGAGCAGCTGTGCTTCTCGCTCTACACCGCGCAGCGGCTCGTGACCGCGGCCTACCGACCGATCCTGGACGCCCTGGGCCTGACCTATTCCCAGTACGTCGCCATGCTCGTGCTGTGGGAGAGCTCCCCGATCACCATGGGGGAGCTCGGCGAGCGGCTCGGCCTGGACTACGGCACCGTGACGCCGCTGGTCAAGCGCCTCGAGGCTGCCGGGCTGATCACCCGCGAGAAGCGCCCCGAGGACCAGCGCAGCGTCAGCGTCCGGCTGACCGAGGCCGGCACCGAGCTGCGCAGCCGAGCCGTTGGCGTGCCCGACACCATTGCCGAGGTGATGGCGCTGCAGACCGAGGAGTTCACCACCCTCAAGGACTCGCTGGACCACCTCAGCGACAACGTCGCCAAGCGCCTGCCCTGACCGCCCGGTCAGGACGAGAGCAGGTCCATCAACGCCTCGGCCTCCTCGGCGCAGGCCCCGCACGCCTTCAGGTGCACCTGCATCGGGACGTCCACATGCGCCGGATTCGCCAGCACCTGCTCGACGTAGGTGTCGATCTGGTCGAAGCAGTCGTCGCAGGACAGGTAGGGGTCGGTGTCGAGCAGGAGGCCGTCGAGGGCGGCCGCGGACAGGGGGCGGTTTCGGTCGGTCATGGCGCGCTCCGCATTGACGGTTCGTCGAGGTGGCCACTGGCCAGCAGGGACGCGCGCAGTCGCCGGCGCGCGTCGTGGAGGGTCTTGTACAGCGCGTTGCGGTTGGTGCCGAGACGTTCGGCGAGGACGTCGATAGGGACCTGATCGACCAGCAGCGCCAGCGTGACCCGCCGCTGATGGGGCGTCAGGTCGGTGGTGATGGCGGTCCGGACGGCGCGCGAGAGGTCATCGGCCTCGACGACATCCTCAGGCGCCGAGCCACCGTCCGTGACGTCGAACGCGTCCGGAAGCGCGACCTCACGATGCCGCCATGCCTGACGCCGGACGGCCACGCCGGCATGCAGGACGCCGAACTTGTAGACCCACGTGCTGAACCGGCTGCGTCCCTCGAATGTCGCGAGCTTGCCCAGCACCGCGACCAGCGCATCGTCGGCGGCCTGCTGGGCGAGATCCTCCAGGTCGGCAGGACCCGCACCGGGCAGCTGACCTCGCAGACGCCACACCTGATGCCGGGTCGCGCGCAGCAGCAGGTCATGGAGGCTGCGCAGGGCGACGTGCCCCGGAGGCCCGGGGTCGTTCAGGTCGTTCACCCAGGGCTCGTCCGACGCCACGCCGATCCCAGCCGCGCCACCCTGCACGAGGTTCATGATCCCACCTCACCCGGTGACGGATCCACGATCCTGACCGCGAGCTCCGGCGGACACCCGCGATCGACCAGCTGGAGCAGCGCATGCAGGTCGAGGCGTACGTCCTGCGCCAGCTCGGCCGCGAGATCGACCGGGAAGCCGGCACGGAGCAGGCTCCGGCGACGCCACGCCACCGCCTCCTCGAGGGCCTGGCGCGAGCGCAGAGCGCCGCGGCCCCGCTGGTGCATCTTCATGACTGGTTGGTGTCGCCCGCCGCGAGGTTCTTACCCCTCGAACCGAACTTCCCGGCCGGCAGTAAGACACCGCTCCGCTGACGACACACACCAGATGAAGGCACCCCGAGCGCCGACCCAACTCCTCCGAAAGGGATCACCCATGACCAGCCACACCTCCGAGATCACCAGGTCGATCGCCGAATCCTCCGGCAGCGACCGCGCCTTCTTCCTGCTGCGTACGGTCTTCGTCATCGCCCCGATCGCGTTCGGGCTCGACAAGTTCGCCGAGGTGCTGACCGAGTGGGACCGCTACCTCGCACCGTGGATCAACGACATCGTCCCCGGCAACGCGCACCAGGCGATGTTGGCCGTCGGCGTCATCGAGATCGTGGCCGGCATCGTCGTCGCGATCGTCCCCCGCTACGGCGCGCTGCTGGTCGCCGCCTGGCTTGCCGGGATCATCGTCAACCTCGTCTCGATGGGCGAGTACTACGACGTCGCTCTGCGCGACTTCGGCCTGCTGGTCGGTGCGCTCGCTCTGGCCGCTCTCGCCTTCGACCGCAACCGGCGCGCCGCCTGATCGACCGGCGCGCCCGGCACTCAGTCGGCCAGGCGCAGGTCGCCCTCGGCGCGGGGCGGAAGGTTGGAGAGGGCGGCCTGGACCAGCGTGACGCGCGCCTTGACCGTGACCGCCCGGCGGAGCCGGCCGACGTCGTCACCGATGTTGCGCTCGACGGACTCGCGGATCTGCTCCTCCGGGAAGGACGGGCGACCGCCGACCGGGACCTCGACGTCGGGCAGGTCGGTGAGCACCGGGAAGATCTGGGTGCCGATGCTGTCCAGGAGCTTGAAGCGCTGGAAGCGGTCGGTCTCGTCCCAGACCTTGTCGATGTCGGCGCCGCCCTTGCGGAACCTCCGGCCGGAGGCCAAGACCGTCTTGGCCGTCCCGGTCAGGGCAACGGTGAGCTCATGCTCGGTCAATCGCATGAGCCCAAGCATGCCCTCAACCGGTCCGGACATCTGCCCCGGGCTGATCACCGATCGATAACACCTGCTCCCCAGATATCAGGCGCAGACGATCAGGCAGCGTTGAAGGTCGCCGGGTCCGGGCCGGTGCGGCCGTCGTTCTCCAGGGCGTCGATCGCGGCCAGGTCCGCGGCGGTGAGGTCGAAGCCGAACACGTCGAGGTTCTGCGCGATCCGTGCCGGGGTCACCGACTTGGGGATGACGACCCGGCCCTGCTGGAGGTGCCAGCGCAGGATCACCTGGGCAGGTGTGTGACCGAGGCGGTCGGCGATCTCGGTGATCGTCGGGTTCTGAAGCATCGCGCCCTGGGCGAGCGGGCTCCAGGCCTCGGTGGCGATCCCGAGCGCGTCGTTCGCGGCGACCGTGGCCTGCTGCTGCAGCGCCGGGTGCAGCTCGATCTGGTTGACGGCGGGCACCGTGCCACCGAGCTCGACGACCCGGTCCAGGTGCTCGGGCAGGAAGTTCGATACGCCGATCGCGCGGACCCGCTTCGCGGCGTACAGCTCCTCGAGGCCCTGCCAGGCGCCGACGTAGCGGTCGCGGGCCGGAGTCGGCCAGTGGATCAGGTAGAGGTCGACCTGGTCGAGACCGAGGAGCTCCAGGCTCTTCTCGTACGCCTCGACGGGCCGCTCGTGGTCGGCGTTCCAGAGCTTCGTGGTGATGAAGAGCTCCTCGCGGGCGAGCCCGACTTCGCGAGGGCGCGACCGACGCCGGCCTCGTTGCCGTAGACGGCCGCGGTGTCGATGCTGCGGTAGCCGGCCTCGAGTGCGGCGGTGACGGCCGCCTCGGTCTCCTCGTTCGGCACCTGGAAGACGCCGTAGCCGAGCTGGGGCATCGCGACGCCGTTGTTGAGCGTGATGTTCGGGATGGTCATGAGACTTCTCTTCTCTCTGATTCTTCTCGGTGAGACGGGTGAGGTTCAGGCAGGAACAGGAACGGACGTACGCCGCTCGCCCCCGGGCGCACGGACGGCGACCAGCAGCACGAGGAGAGCGATCAACGTGACCCCGGCGCCGGCCCACAGCGGCGAGGTGTAGCCGAGGCCGGCCGCGATGGTGACGCCGCCGATCCAGGCGCCGAGCGCGTTGCCGAGGTTGAACGCGCCGATGTTGGCGCCGGAGGCGAGGGTGGGCGCCTGGTCGGCATACGCCATCACGCGCATCTGCAGAGCCGGCACGGTCCCGAAGCCGACGGCGCCCATCAGGACCAGGGCGATGACGGTCACCACCTGGCTGGTCGCGGCGAGCGCGAACGCGGCCAGCACCACGGTCAGGGCGACGAGGAGCACACCGAGGGTCTTGACCAGGTCCCGGTCGGCGGCGCGGCCACCGATGATGTTGCCGACGAAGAGGCCGACGCCGAAGAGGACGAGCAGCAGGGGGACCGCCCCGGAGGAGAAGCCGCTGACCTCGGTGAGCGTGAAGGCGATATAGGTGAAGCCGCCGAACATGCCGCCGAAGCCGAGCACGGTCAGGGCGATTGAGAACCAGACCTGCGGGCTGGCGAAGGCGGCCAGCTCGGTGCGTACGGCCGGGGTGGCCTCCTCGCCGCGGCCGGTGTGGGCCGGGACCAGGAGGGCGATGCCGATGAAGGCGATGACGCCGATGACGGTGATCGCCCAGAAGGTCGAGCGCCAGCCGGCGGCCTGGCCTAGCAGGGTGCCGAGAGGTACGCCGAGGACGTTGGCCAGGGTGAGGCCGCCGAACATGAACGCGATCGCACTGGCCTTACGCTCTGGGGCGACCAGCTGCGCGGCGACGACGGCACCGATGCCGAAGAAGGCGCCGTGGCACAGCGCCGCGACGATCCGGCCGGTCATCATCGTGGCGTAGTCGGGCGAGATCGCGGAGATCAGGTTGCCGAGGATGAACAGCACCATCAGGCCCAGCAGGGCTGGCTTGCGGGGCACGCGGGTGAGCGCGAGGGTCAGGGCGATCGCGCCGACCGCGACGCTGAGGGCGTAGCCGGAGATCAGGTAGCCGGCGGTGGTCTCACTGACCGCGAAGTCGGTGGAGACCTCGGGCAGCAGGCCCATGATGACGAACTCGGTGAGGCCGATGCCGAACCCTCCGATCGCGAGGGCTAGCAGTGCGACGGGCATGGATGACTCCTTGGTGAAGACGGGTTGCGTCTGTCGATAGTCCGCGTGCGCAGTAGTTGCACACGCTTCATATTTATAGTTGCACGCGCGCACTATCCGCGCAACTCGGGTATGCTGGAGACGTCCACGAAGGAGGACCCATGGGAATCGCTGACGACGCCGTCGAGATCCGCGCTCAGGGCTGGCGCACGCTGGCGGCCGTGCACGGACTGATCGAGGCCGCGCTCGAGAAGGCGCTGCAGCGCGAGCACGGGCTGTCGGTCGTCGAGTTCACCGTGCTCGACGCGCTCAGCCGCCAGGACGGCTGGCACATGCGGATGCAGCAGCTGGCCCGCGCCGCCGCCCTGTCCTCCTCGGCCACGACCCGCCTGGTCACGCGCCTGGAGAACCGCAATCTCCTCACCCGGATCCTGTGCGCCGACGACCGCCGCGGGATCTACACCGAGCTCACGCCCGCCGGACGCGCCCTGCTGAAGAAGGCACGTCCGCTGCACGACGAGGTGCTGCGTACGGCACTGGACGAGGCCGCCGAGATCCCCGAGCTCGCCCCGCTCGTGCACGCGCTCGGGTCCTTGTCACCAGCCTGAGGAAGTCGGCACGGAAACCCACGGGGCTCCGCTCGTCGCTAACTGGCGCCGCTCCGGGCGAGGTCGCCGCGGAGGTGAACGAAAATTCGTTCGTCGTCGCAGGACGAACGAACTTTCACTCGTCGTCGCCGGGCGAACGAACTTTCATTCATCGTCGCCGGGCGAACGAACTTTCATTCGTCATCGCCGGGCGAACGAACTTTCATTCATCGTCGCCGGGCGAACGAACTTTCACTCGTCATCGCCGGGCGAACGAACTTTCATTCAGCCCGCCAGGAGATCAGCCCAGCCAGCCATTGCGGCGAGCGGTGAGGGCGGCCTCGGTCTTGTTGCGGGTGCCGGTCTTGCCGATGGCCGCGGAAAGATAGTTGCGCACCGTGCTCGGCGAGAGGAAGAGGCGGCCGGCGATGTCGGCGATGCTCGACCCGTCCTCGGAGGCCGCGAGCACGTCGCGTTCGCGCGCGGTCAGCGGGTTCGGGGCGGCCCGGAGCGTGGCGGCGGCGAGCGCCGGGTCGAGGACCGTCTCGCCGCGCAGCACCCGCCGGATCGCGTCGGCAAGCTCCTCGACCGGCCCGTCCTTGACCAGGAAGCCGACCGCGCCCGCGGCCATCGCCTGACGCACGTAGCCGGGCCGAGAGAAGGTCGTCAGGATCATCACCCGGCACTCCGGGATTGACGCGCGCAGCTCGCCTGCGGCCTCGAGACCGCTGATCCCGGGCAGCTCGATGTCAAGCAGCGCCACATCGGGGCGCACCTCGAGCGCGGTCGGCACGATCTCGGTACCGGTTCCGACCTGGGCGACCACCTCGAGGTCGTCCTCGAGCCCGAGCAGCACGGCGAGCGCGCCGCGCATCATCGCCTGGTCCTCGGCGAGCAGGATGCGGATCACGATGCCGGCACCCGCGCCTCGAGGCGGAACCCGTCGGCCCCAGGATGTACGTCGAGGCGACCGTCGACCGCACGCAGCCGCTGCCGCAAGCCTTCGAGCCCGCCTGACCTCGCCCCGGTGTCCGCCGGGCCGCCGACTCCGTCGTCGACCACGGCGAGCCGGAACTCGCCGCTGTCCTCGGAGAGCTCGAAACGGCAGCTGGCCGCGCCGGAGTGGCGGATCACGTTGGTCGCACCTTCGCGCACGACCCAGGCGAGCGCCTGGCCGGCGATGTCGGGCACCTCGGCCTGGGCAGCGGTGATCGACGTACGGATCCCGGCGGCGTCGAGCGCGCGGCGTGCGCCGTCGAGCTCCTCGGCCAGGGAGAGCGTCTTCATCTGGTCGACCGCGGCCCGGACGTCGGCCAGCGCGGCACGCCCGACCTCCTCGATGTCGGCCGCGTGCGCGGCGGCTGCCTCCGGGTCACGAGCCGCCAGGCGGCGTACGGCCTCGGCCTTGACGACCATCACGCTCAGCGTGTGGCCGAGCAGGTCGTGGAGGTCGCGGGACATCCGAGCACGCTCCTCGGCCACGGCCACCCGGGCGAGCTCCTCGCGGGTGCGTCGCAGCTGCTCGACCGCCTCGATGAGGCGGAGGAACGAGGTGGTCGTGATCCCGCTGAGAAGTACGCCGCCCACACTGATCAGGTAGGCGTCGTCGATGCCCTCGGCGACTGCGATCGAGACCGCGACGCCGACCGTGGCCACGGCGATCGCGACCAGCAGGCGCCAGCCGCGCAGCACCGCCGGGGAGACGATCGCGAGCACTCCCCAGACCGTCTGCCAGCCCTCGCCCTGGATCGCGGCGAGCACGATCAGGGCGACGAGAACCGGCAGCAGAACGGTGACCCGGCCGGTGACCACGAGGGCGACTGCGGCCGCGCCCAGAGCCAGCACCAGGACCACCTGGCCCACAGCCGGAAGCACCTCGCCGGAGAGGTTGAGCAGCGGGAAGAGCAGCAGCACCGGCAACCACACCAGCACCCCACCGTGGCGCTGGAAGTGACACCACTGGCCGGACACGGTCGTCACCTTATCGCCGTCGCAGGCCGGCGATGACCACAACGGCCACGACGACGTGCAGGCTCGCGAGGCCCAGTCCCGCGGCCAGGGTGAGCGCGCTGGTCGGGGTGATCAGGGAGAGCACGGCGATGCCGACCGCGAGCATCGTCCACCGCCGCGTCCCGCGCTCGGAGCGCCCTTCCCACCACCGCAGCAGCGCACCGCCGGCCAGCGCGATCAGCAGGCTGCTCACGATCACCGAGGCGACCCCGATCTGCTGGCTGCCGCTGCCTGACTTCACCTCGAGGTCGACTCCCCCGGCCTGGGTCCACAGCAGCCATACGACCGTCGCCGCCACGGCCGCGGTGGCCGCCACCCCGGCGATGCGCGGCCACCCGACCCGGGTGCGCTGCACGGTCTCGCTCGTCACGGTTGTCATTGCGATTCCTCCGTCTCCACCACCCACCGTGGGCGGTGTCTCCAGACTCCCGCGGGGACGCCTCCCGAGGTCAGATCTGATTGTCCGGACCCGACGGTGACAATTGTCAGTGGACCGTGTGCCTATCGTGGGGGCATGCGCATCGCCATCGTCGGCGGCCACGGCAAGGTCGCCCTGCATCTCCATCCGATCCTCGCGGCCGCGGGCCACACCCCGGTCGCGCTCGTACGCAGCGAGAGCTACCGAGCCGAGCTCGAAGCGCTCGGGGCCGAGGTGGGCCTGCTCGACATCGAGAACCAGGACGCCGACGGGTTCGCCGCCGCCTTCGCGGGCTGCGACGCGGTGGTCTTCGCCGCCGGCGGCGGCCCCGACGGCAACAAGGAGCGCAAGCGCACCGTCGACCTGGAAGGCTCGACCAAGTCGATCGCCGGCGCGAAGGCGGCCGGCATCCAGCGCTTCGTGCAGGTCTCGGCCATCAACGTCGACGAGCCGGTCCCGGCCGATGCCGGCGAGGTCTGGAAGGCCTACGTCGAGGCCAAGCGCGACGCCGACATCGCCCTGCGCGACAGCGACCTCGAGTGGACCATCCTGCGTCCCGGTGGCCTCACCGACGACCCTGCGACCGGACGTGTGAAGCTGGCCCCCAAGCTCGGCCGCGACACCATCCCGCGTGCCGACGTGGCCGCGGTGATCGCCGCCGTGATCGACGACGACGCCACCGTCGGCAAGCAGTGGGAGCTGGTCTCCGGCGACGCCTCTGTCGACGAGGCCATCGCCGCCGTCCTCTGAGCCTGGCTCAGCGCAGACCCAGCAGCCCCTTGACGTACGCCGCCTGGCCGATGTGCTGGGCGGCGTCGTCGACGACGCTGACCAGCCTCACCGCGGCGGTGACCGGCGGGTCCCAGCGCTCGTCGACCACGCGGGCGAGGTCGTCGTCGCTCAGCGTGCCGACCAGCTCGAGAGTGGCCTCGTGGACGGCCTGGTAGTAGCCGGTCAGCAGCGTCGGGTCCTCCAGCCGGAACGCCGCGACCTCCTCGGCACTCTGCCCGTAGCCCATCGCCCGGGGCCGGTACGGCAGCCCGAACCGCTCCACCCAGCCGTCCCGTGTCCACACCTCGTCGGTGCCGGCGAGCGGCGCGATCTGGACGTCCTCCATCCGGGCGATGTGCCACAGCGTCCAGGCGATCGAGTTCGCCTGGTCGTAGGGCCGCCACAGCAGGTCGTCGACGGAGAGGCCGTCGATGATCTGAGGGAGGGTCTCCGCGATCCGGCCGAAGCCGTCCGCGAGCAGTCGCTGGGACGAGGTGTCGCTCATGCCCTCCGTTCTACACCTCGGAGGGCAGCATCCCCTCCCGCTTCGGGAAGGCGTGCCGAGGTCGCGGCGCATTTCCCGCCATGGCGGGATTCTGCGCGCCGAACGAGTCAGGCCTGAGCTGCCGAGTCCACTCCCGCGGGCTCCCACAGCTGGATCGGATTGCCCTCCGGGTCGACGAGTTCCGCGAACCGGCCGTTGGGATAGACCTCCTCGTGCTCGCTCACCTCGACACCGTTGTCCCGTAGCTGCGCGACCATCGCGTCCAGGTCGCTCACCCGGAAGTTGATCGACCACGTCCCGGTAGCGGTCGCGAGGTGCGGCGAGTCCTCGGCCATCGGGGCGAAGACGGTCGCGCCGGCCTCCTGGCGCCACGGAGACTCCTCGTAGGACGTCGGCGTAGGCGCGACGCCGAGGTTCGCGTCATACCAGCGCGCCAGTGACTCCGGGTCTCGCGCACGGAAGAAGAAGCCACCGATGCCTGTCACCGACTCCATCGTTTGATCGTAACCCGTGAGCGCCGAGGCCATTCCTACAACGGCAGGTTCTCCTCGGCCTCGCTCCACATCCGGGTGACGATGTCGCCCGCAGGCTCGGCGGCCGCACGGCCGGCGGCCTGGCCGGCCCAGTGGTTGGCCCGGTCCAGGGCCACCTCGGCGGCGGGATCGGGCGTTCCCTTGCGCCATCTCGCGACGAGACGGCGCTGGTGCGGGTAGGGCGCGGGCGAAGGCGCACCCGGCGCGCCCCAGGAACGCACATACGGCGTCGGAACGGCGCGGCCGAGGCGGCCGGAGTAGGCGCGGGTGGCGACTGTGTCCTCCGGCGTGAGGCCGTCCAACGACGCCGCCCAGGCCGAGGCGATCCCGGTCTCCGGCGACCGCAGCAGCGCGCTGCCGACCTGCACCGCGCTCGCCCCGAGGGTCAGCGCCGCGGCGACCGCGCGCCCGTCGGCGATCCCACCGGTGGCCACGACCGGCACGTCGACCCCGTCGACGATGTGCGGCAGCAGCGCGAACAGGCCCACGGCCGTGCGCTCCGCCGTCTCCGGCTCGAAGACACCTCGGTGCCCGCCGGCCTCGAGACCTTGCGCGACGATGGCATCGGCGCCGGCCTCTTGAGCGGCCAGCGCCTCGGCCAGGGTCGTGGCGCACGCGAACCAGGCGATCCCGGCCTCGTGCAGGCGGTCGACATAGTCGGGCGAGAAGAGCCCCATGATCGAGGAGACGACCCGCGGCCGGGCGGCGAGCATCGCCTCGCACTGCTCCTCGAACGACGGCGCGGGCGGTTGCTCGGGGCCCGGCGTACCGAACCTGCCCAGGAACTCCTCCGCGGCCGAGATCCTGGCCGGGTCGTCGTCGGCCGGGTCGGGGATCCAGATGTTCAGCTGGAAGGGTCCCGCGGACATCGACCGGAAGTCGGCCGCCCATGCCGCGATCCGCGGCGGCGAGTCCAGCACCACCCCGGCCGCGCCCATCCCGCCGGCGCCGGCGACCGCGGCCGCCGCCGCGGGCGGACAGGCACCCGCCATCGGCGCCTGAAGGATCGGCATCGAGAGGCCGTACGCCTCGCAGAACTCCTGAGCACGTCGTCGAGCGGTCACCCGGCCAGGTTAGCCCTCGACCAGTCCGTCTCGGCCCCATCGAGGCGTCGGCCCCGGGTCGCCGAGATCGGTCCCCGGCGGCTCCTCGGAGACGTCCTTGGCGATCGCGGTGCCCCAGTCGAAGTAGGCCATCAGCGTCTTGTGCAGGTCTGGCTGGTCGGCCAGGACCTCCTCGATCGCGGCCTGCATGAGCTCGAGCCAGCGCTGCCGGTGCTCCTCGCGGATCCCGAGGCCGAGGTGGACGTTGAGCAGGGCCTGATGGCCGCCGAGCCTGGCGGTGAAGTCGGCCGGGCCACCGAAGATCTCGCCGAGCCAGATCGCCACCCGCTCGACATGGGTGGGCGTGAAGTTCGCGAACACCGGCGCGAGGAGCTCGTCGGCCAGCACCCTTTCGTAGAACGCGTCGCTCAGCCGGCGCAGCGCGGGCTCGCCGCCGAGGTCGTCGTACAAGGTCATGCCTCACCATCACGTGCGGCACCGGGATGCGCAACGAAATACTTGTGGCGGTACGGGGACCCGCACGGCAGGATCGGACGCATGCGCACTCTCATCTACTCAGCGTTCGTATCCCTCGACGGCGTCGTCGACTCCCCCGGCGGCGGCTCTGCATCCGAGTCGCACCGCAGCGGCGGCTGGACCTTCCAGGACCTCGAGTTCCTGCCGGAGGCCTACGCCATCAAGGGCAGTGAGATGGAGGAGGCCGGCGCGATGATGTTCGGCCGGCGCAGCTATGAGGCGTTCTCGCCGGTCTGGCCGGACATGGAGGACTTCACGGTGGTGAAGGAGATCCCGAAGTACGTCGTCTCGACCTCCCTAGGCGACGACGCCCTCGTCGAGGGCTGGGGTCCGCAGACCGTGCTGAGGTCGCTGGATGAGGTCGAGGAGCTCAAGCAGGGCGACGGCGGCCCGATCCTGGTCGCCGGCAGCGCCGAGCTCGCCCGCAACCTCTCCGACGCCGGCCTGATCGACCGCTACCACCTGCTCGTCTTCCCGGTCGTCCTCGGCGCCGGGAAGTCGATGTGGAGCGAGACCGACAAGGACAAGCAGCGGCTCACCCTGGTCGAGTCGGAGGCCTACGCCAACGGCATCCTCAAGCTCGTCTACGACGTCGTCCGCTGATCCCGATCAGGGGCAGCGCGCGTAGAGACGACGCGACCCGGTCCCGTACGCCGCGGGATCGGTGAACGTGCAGCCGTAGTCGGGCGCGGCGACGGCTGCCCGGTCGAGCACGTCGTCACCGGCCGGCCGGTCGCCGTGCTCGACCCAGTCGACGAGATCACCCCAGGCGGCCGAGGCCTCGGCGGGGCTGAACTCGCAGTGCCCGGCCGACCGGATCGCGCGCTGCACGACCAGGCGGCCACGGTGGTGGCGGTTCACCTCGCGCAGATAGATCTGCTCCAGCGAGAACGGCACGAACATGTCGCCGAGGTTGTGCAGGCTCACCACCGGGGCGGTGGGTCGGCCGGAGATCCGCGACGGGGCGTTGAGCCGGTGGCTGTAGCGACCGGCCGGGTCGACGGGGTCGACCCGCTCGATCTCGGCATCGAGGTCGACCGGCGAGCCCGGCGCGTAGACGGTGTCCCGGTTGGTCGCGACCCGGCCGATGTTGAAGCCCAGCGTGCCACCGTCGTCCACCGACGGCAGAGTGAAGAGGAAGTCCTTCCACTGCCCGAAGGCGGCCTCCGCGCCCGGCCGCGGTCCACCGCTGCGCTCGATGGTCATCGCCCGCAGCTGCTCGCCCTCCGGGGTCAGGGTGCCGTTGAGCCCCAGGCGCTCCTTGATCACCGGGACGTCGACGCTCTGGTAGCTCGCGTCGTAGGGGTAGGCGTCGTACCCGGCGAGCACCTGCGCGCCGAGGTTGTAGTCGACGAAGAAGTCGAACAGCTCCACATCGCCCAGCTGCCCGCACATCGGCAGCGCCCCGTCGTAGAAGCCCGGATACTGCTCCAGCGAGCGCCCGATCACGTGCCCGCCCATCGACACCCCGGTCACGTAGGTGCGGGTCGCCCGGCGCGGCAGCAGCTTCGACGCGTACGTCGCCAGGTCCCGTGTCGAGCGCACCCCGGCGCCCACGTCGTAGCCGTTGGTCGAGTAGCTCGACGCGGCCCAGGCGTAGCCCTGCTCGAGGAACGTACGCCGCAGCCCGAACCCCGGCGTCTCGGGCGTCAGCGTGTAGCTGAGCCCGCGGTAGCCGTGGGCCCACATCACCAGCTCGCCGTTCCAGTCGGCCGGCACCTCCAGGACGTACGCCGCGTGCTCGTACACGCCCTGGCGCACCGTGGTCTCCCTGCCACCGACGGCGATCGGCGCCACCGGCGGGTTGCTGATCGTGTAGCCGGGCAGCGGCTGGTCACCGGGTGGTTCGGGGTCGGCGAGCGCCGGGCCGGTCGAGGCGACCAGTGCGGAAGCGGTCAGGAGCAGGGCGAGGAGAGCGACTGACGCACGAGGCATGCCTCTGAGAGTAGGGCTCGTTGTGACCGGCGTCACAAGAACAGTGCACGATGTGCCTCGTGCACTGTGCACAAGCGATCAGCGGCCGACGGCCTTCCGGATCGCGCCGAACGCCGCCTGCCCCACGCCCTTGACACCCGCCGCGATGAAGGTGGTCCAGTCGAAATAGTCGCGCCAGAGCTCGATCTTGCCGTCACGCACCTCGAAGGTGCCGCACACCCAGAACTCGGCGGAGACCGAGCCGCGGCTGAGCACGTCGATGCGCTCGGTGAGCACCACCGGGCCGTTGGCCGCGATGTTGATCATCCGGACCTCGAAGCCGGTGGTGTACTTCCCCATGATCCGCAGCTGGCGCCCGACCTCGGAGAGGCCACGCGCCGGCGGGAGGGGCACGTTCTGGTAGGTGACGTCGTCGGCGCACAGCGCCAGGGCAGCGTCGATCTCACCGGTCTCGAGCGCGGCCAGGAACTGCTCGACGATCTGGATCTCGGTCATACCGCCACGTTATCGCCGATCAGCGGACGAGCGCAGGACTCAGGACGAGGCAATCCTGGCGATGCAGGGTGGGGTCGTCGAGCAACTCCTCGACGGCGACGCGCTCGCCGGGCACCCGCCGCAGCACGGTCGTCTCCTTCGCCTTCACGAACACGGCGCGGGCCCGGGCCAGCTCGGCGAGGTAGCCGCGGTCCATGTGCTCGACCTCGAGCATCAGCGCCCAGTGCTCCGTGTCTTCCAGGGACCTGGCGGCACCGTCGACCACCTCGCGCTCGAAGCCCTCCACGTCCACCTTCACGCAGAACGACCGTCCTGAGCCGCCGAGCACCTCGTCGAGCGTGGTGACCTCGACGTCGTGGAGCTGCCAGCGCGCCGAGCCGTCGTGGCGCTCGTCGTAGAGCGACGACGTCCCCGACCAGGTCCGGTCGACCGCGAACCGCGCGGCGCCGGGCTCGGCGGCGACCGCCTGCGCGCGCAGGTCGATCGTGATCCCGCGGGTCTCGAGCGTCTTGCGCAGGACCTTGTGCAGCGAGGTGTTCGGCTCGAACCCGATCAGCTCCACCCCCTCGGGGATGTCCACCCCGACGAGCATCTCGCCGTAGTTCACGCCGACATCGATCACGGTCCGCCACTCGTGCAGGCCGAGCGCCAACCGCCACAGCTCGAGCGAGCCACGGATGATCCGCCCCTTGTTGGCGATCAGGCCGATGGCCCGCGGGTCGGTCGGCTTCACATAGATCCGATGCCCGTCTTCGGTCGTCGCGTACGCCATCTCGAGCACCTTCGGGTAGGGGTCAGCCTTCGGCTGTCGCCGAACCCTAGGGCGCCTACGGAAACACGAGTCGAACCGCGGGCGACGCGATTCAGGAGATCTGCTCGACCAGGTTGGCAGCGATGTCGCCGTAGGAGTTGCCGTCCTTGAACTGCTCGCCGTCGAGCAGGATGGTCGGAGTGCCGCTCACCCCGTCGTCGGCCGCCGCCTTCGTGGCAGCGTCGGCCCAGGCCTTGCCGTCGAGGCTGGTGATGCGGTCCTTGACCGCGGACTCCTCGGCGCCCGCCTCGACCGCGAGGTCGACGAGGTCGGCGGCCTCGGGGAAGGGGCCGGACTCGCTGGGCTGGTTCTCGAAGAGCAGGTCGTGGAACTTCTTGGCGACCTCGGGGCCGGCCTCCTCCTGGACGACCGCGAAGGCCGAGGTGGCGAGCTCGGAGTAGGGGCCGACCTGGTCGAGGAGCACGAACGGGCGGTAGTCGACCTGGACCTTGCCGTCGGCGGCGAGCTCGGCGAGGTCCTCACGGGACGCGTTCTCGAACTCACCGCAGTAGGGGCAGAGGAAGTCCTCGTAGATGACGACCTTGTGCGGCGCATCGTCGGGACCGATCACCAGACCGTGCTCGCTGCTGCCGGCCTCGGGCGCGGCGATCTCGTTGTCCGTGGAGCGGTTCAGGCTGAACCAGACGAGCCCGCCGACGATCACCGCGAGGACGGCGACGACCGCCGCGACGGTGAGGATCGACTTGCGGGCCTGCTTCTTGCGCAGAGCCTCCAGCTCCGCGGCGGCCTTGGCAGCGCGGGCCTCACGCTTCTCCTTGCGCGAGGGGCTGCTGGCTGAATCCGTGCTCATGGAGTCAACATAGATGCCTCTCCTGAGCGCAGGCTGAAACCACGCCATGGGAACCGTTATCACATCGTCGCCTATCCCCCCGCAAAGCCGTTGACCAGCGGCGTTATGGTGCTCTGCGTGGCTTCACTGAACGAACGTCTGGTCTGGATCGACTGCGAGATGACCGGGTTGTCCCTCGAGAACGACGCGCTGATCGAGGTGGCGGCCCTCGTCACCGACTTCGATCTCAACGTGCTCGGCGACGGGGTCGACATCATCATCAAGCCCCCTGCAGAGGCGCTGGAGCAGATGGACGACTTCGTGCGCGACATGCACACCAAGTCCGGGCTGCTGGTCGAGCTCGAGAACGGTGTGCCGATGCGGGAGGCGGAGGAGCAGGTCCTGGCGTACGTCTGGGAGCACTGCGGCAAGGACTCTCGGCCACCGCTGGGCGGCAACACAGTGGCCACCGACCGCAACTTCCTGGCCCGGGACATGCCCGAGCTGGAGGGGTTCCTGCACTACCGCAACGTCGACGTCTCCTCGATCAAGGAGCTCTCGCGCCGCTGGTTCCCGCGCACCTACTTCTCGGCTCCCCCCAAGCGCGGCAACCACCGCGCCCTGGCCGACATCCAGGAGTCGATCGAGGAGCTTCGCTACTACCGCGAGGCGGTCTTCGTGCCGATGCCCGGCCCCGACTCGGACACGGCCAAGGAGATCGCCGCCCGGCACGGTGCCTCGATCACCGGTCTGGGCGACGCCGATTCCACAGATCAGACCTGATTCCCCTATGATTCTTGCTGGCTCGGACATGCGCTGTCCGAGCCGATGGTGGGCGTAGCTCAGCTGGTAGAGCATCGCGTTGTGGTCGCGAGGGTCGCGGGTTCAAGCCCCGTCGCTCACCCCATCAGAACGGCCCGTCCGACAGGACGGGCCGTTCGTCATTTCCGCACCGACAGGCGGGCCAGCGCGCCGTGCTCGAGCGCGACCCAGAGGGCCCCGTCCGGCCCGAAGGTGAGGCCGTGCGGCTCGGCGTTCGGAGTGGACAGCGCCACCGGCTCGCCGAGCGTGCCTGCCGTGGTGATCGTGCCGATCCGGTTGGCGCCCCATTCGGAGAACCACAGGGCTCCGTCGGGGCCGGCCGTGATCGCATGCGGACGTGCGCCGCGGTCGGCCAGTGGGTGCTCGTCGATCTCTCCGTCGACAGTGATCCGGCCGATCTGGCCGGCCGCGATCTCGACGAACCACAGCGCGCCGTCCGGCCCGAGGGTGATGCCGACCGGTGCCGCGTCGGGAGTGGGGAGCTCGTGCACGGTGACCTCGCCACGCAGGTCGATGCGGCCGATCGCGTTGGCCCGGTTCATCGTGAACCACATCGCCTCGTCAGGCCCGGCCACGATCGCCGACGGGAACGCCTCCTCGACCGGGAGCGCGAACTCGGTGACGGTGCCGCCGGTGGTGATGCGGCCGATGGAGTCGGTCGTCGTCCCGGTGAACCACAGCGCCCCGTCCGGACCAGCGGCGATCCCGAAGGGCCCGCACTCTCTCAGCGCGTGCTCGGTCACGGCGCCGTCGACCGAGATCCGGCCGATCGCGTGGGCGCGGTACTCGGTGAACCACAGCGCGCCGTCCGGCCCGGGAGCGATGATCGTCGGACCGGAGTCTGCCGTCAGCGAGAAGGTGGCCGGACGCTCCCCCGGGACGAGGCGGCCGATCTCGCCGCTGGCCTCCAGGGTGAACCAGAGCGCGTCGTCGGGGCCGGCGGCGATGGCGTACGGACCACGGCCCGGCACCGGATGTTCGGTGATGCGGTCCGTCTGTTCGGATGTCATGGATGCCTTTCTCAGTTCGGCTTCTGCCACACCCACTCTCGATGCTCTGCGCGCGCAGAACAACGGATAATTCGCCTTGGATTCCCGGAGATACCTGACTAAAGTCAGATATATGACAGTGGACACCTCGGTGATGCGCAAGTTCAACATGAGCTACGTCCGTCGCGTGGGAGCCCTCGAGGACTCCTTCCTCGGCAGCGGACTCCCCTACGGCACCGCCCGCATCCTCTACGAGATCGGTCTCGGCGCGGGCAACGTCCAAGAACTGAGGATCCGCCTCGGCGGCCTCGACTCCGGCTACGTCAGCCGGATGCTCCGGACCCTGGAGACCAAGGGGTACGTCACGGTGAAGCCCGATCCGGCCGACGGCCGGCGTCGCCTGGTGGAACTCACCGAGGACGGCGTCAAGCAGTGGGACGACCTCGAGCGTCGGTCGGAGGAGCGCGCGCACTCCCTGCTCGACCCGCTCACGCCGCGGCAGCGCGACCGTCTCAACGAGGCCCTGGCGACCGCCGACCTGCTGGTACGCGCCGCCGCGATCACCATCGAGCAGGTCGACCCGCGCGACCCGATGGCGCAGGAGGCGATGGGTCACTACTTCGCCGAGATCGGCGACCGCTTCGGCTTCACCGTCGGCGACGAGGGCTTCGGCGACGACCCCTCCCTGCGCGCGCCCCACGGCACCTTCTTCGTGGCCGCCAGCGACGGCGCCCCGGTCGCCTCCGGTGCGGTCCGCGAGTTCGAAGGCACCGGCGAGATCAAGCGCATGTGGGTCGATCCTGCCTGGCGCGGCGCGGGTCTCGGCTCACGCTTGCTTCGCCACCTCGAGGCCGAGGCGCTGCGGCTGGGCCACCGGGTCGTACGCCTCGACACCCGCGACGTCCTCAGCGAGGCGATCGGGATGTACGAGCGGGCCGGCTACGAACGCATCGACCGCTACAACGACAACCCCCACGCCACCCACTTCTTCCGGAAGGTGCTGGGCTGAACGGCTGGATGCTCACCGAGGTAACTCGGTCAGCAGCGACTGCCCGCGTGGAGTTCCGCGAAGTCGGTGCGCGTTCACCGAGTTACCTCGGTGAACATCCGCCCGCCCCCGCCGCGTAGGTCTCCATGCGGCCCAGCGGTGGCTGGGCGGAAGGGTGGCCGACCGCCGCGGCGCCCACCGCGCAGGCCGTATGCAGCGCCGCATCGTCCGGGGCCCCGGCCAGGATCGCGAGGGTGAGCGCCGCGGCGAAGGCGTCGCCGGCGCCGACGGTGCTGACCACAGTCGCGGGCACGGCCGGCACCCGGACGGTCTCGACACCCTCGACGACCATCGCGGCACCGGCGGCGCCATAGGTCACCGCGACCCGCCGGGCCGCGCGGAGCTCGGGCATCGCGGCGTACTCGGTCTCGTTGACGATGAACAGGTCGACCCGCTCGACGAGGTCCTGCGGGAGGGGCTGTGCCGGGGCCGCGTTGAGCGCGACGAAGCCCGGAGCCCGTGCGGCGACGGCCCGGACGACCTCCAGGGACAGCTCGAGCTGCATCAGCACGGCCTCGTCCGCCCCGACCGAGATCCCGTCGGCGCCGACCGACGCGTTGGCGCCGGCGCACACCACGATCTGGTTCTCCCCCGCCTCATCGACGGCGATCAGGGCCGTGCCTGTCGGCGGATCGACCGTCCCGACGGCCCCCACATCGACGCCGGCGGCCCGGATCGTCTCGACCGCCCAGGCACCGTCGGCATCGGAGCCGACCGCGCCGATCATCCGCACCCGCGCCCCCAGCCGGCTCGCGGCGACGGCCTGGTTGGCACCCTTGCCGCCGACGTCTCGGCGCAGCCGGCCGCCTCCCACGGTCTCCCCGGCGCCGGGGAGCCGCTCGACGAGCGCCGTCAGGTCGACGTTGATGCTCCCGACGACGACCAGATCCTGGGGCGAGCGCACCGGCATCAGGGACGTACGAGGCCGATGCAGGAGTAGGGCAGGCCGGAGATCCGCTCCATCGGCACCTCGCGCGCCTCGGCGAGCTTCTTGACGTGGCCCAGGTCGGCGTCGTGGGCCGGGTCGACCAGGATCTTCGCCGGCTCACCGTGCAGCAGCAGCCGGATGGTCTGGTCGACACCGGCCTGGACCAGGCTGACGTCGCCGTCCGCGAACTTCTCCGCGACCTCCTCGACCGCCTCCCAGCCCACCCAGGTGGGCGTGTGGTCGCCGCCGAGGTGGGCACCGAGGTCGAGCATCACCTTCGTCCGCACGATCGGGAAGCGGGCCGCGACGGTGTCGATGAACTTCTTGGACACGTCGGCCGGAGCCAGGTCGGCGTGGAACACCGCACCGTGGAAGTCGTTGGGACCGACCCGGTCGTCGTCGATGACGGGACGCGAGACGAGGCCGGAGACGGTCGAGCCGAGGGATGCCGACGGGATGAGGTAGTCCTCGCGGGTGCCGTAGACCGCCACACTCCGGCCCGGTTCGGCGAGGACCGCGAGCTCCGGGGAGAACGGCGAGGCCAGATGGGCATCGAGCGTCGAGTTGGCCTTCTCGACCGAGGCCGCCAGCTCCCGGGCGATCGCACCCGTGCCGGTCCAGCCGTCCACGAACATCACCCGGGCGGGGTCGTGGTGCGCGGCGAGGTAGGCGAGCGCGGTCTGGTCGATGCCGCGCCCGCGGATCATCGAGATCGCGTAGTGGGGCAGGTCGAGCCCGTGCACACGCTGCGCCCAGCGCCGCATCAGCACCCCGATCGGGATGCCGGCACGCACCAGGGAGACCAGCACTGCGTCCTGTCCGCGCCGGGCCAGCACCTGCTCGGTGACCAGGCCGATGGCGTACGCGACCCGCTGGGCCGATGCGGTCAGGGCCGCGTCGAAGAGCTCCCGGCGTGCCTCCGCCTGCTCCTCGGCGTCTGCCTCGGCCGCGTCCGCGGACAGGTCCTTGAGCAGCCAGGCGACGTCGTCGCGGTCGTAGGAGCCGAAGGCCGGCCCGTGGAGCGGGGCAGGCAGCTGCCGGGCCGGCTGGTCGTGGCGCGGCTCCGGGGCGTACGCCGGGATGGTCACGACCACGACCCTCGGCGCGAGCCGGGCGAGCTGGTCGACCAGGCCGCCCTCCTCGTGCAGCGCGGGGGTGTCGGCCGGCTCGTCGACCACCAGCACGATCGTCTCGAAGGCACCCTCGTGCAGGTTGTAGGCGAAGCGCGGCCCGTCGCCGTCGGCCGGGTCGTCGTGGGACGGGAAGGTGATCGCGGTGCGGATCGCGTAGCCCGGGTCGTCGACGTCGAGCACCGGCGAGCGGGTGGTCGTCGAGTAGGTGATCTCGTGGCGGCGGCCCTCGGCCGCGCGGCGGTCCGCCAGCGCGGAGGCGATCCGCAGCGGTGCGTACATCAGCTCCTCGGTGCCGAGGACGTGCACCGGGCCGTCGGGGATGCGGCCGGCGACGGCGGCGGCGGTCACCGTGACGGCCGACTCGTAGGAGCCGGAGGCGCTGGTCGTGAAGCCGTGGCGGCCGCCCTCCGGGACGGCGCGTGGCCAGGTCGCGACGACCTGGACGACCTCGCCGCGCGGACGCCGGCTCGTCTCGACGCCGGCCAGCTGACGGAGGTTCTCGACGGTGTCGATGAGCCGGTTGCCGTTGTCGGCGAGGTCCTCGGGCAGCTCGATCTCGCCGCTCGCGAGGGAGACCACGTGCAAGGTAGCGCGCAGCCGCTTGATCGAGCGCTCCATCCGGCCGCGATCGTCCTCCGAGCGCAGGTCGACGAGCGCGGCCACGACGTAGTGCTTGTGCGGGAACTTCTTGTGAAGCGCCCGGATGGTGTTGACGACGGTCTTGCCGGTGATGACCTCGTCGTCGACCAGCACCAGGGTGTCGCCGCGGGCGAGGAAGGCGGGGTCGGCGGGGAGCAGCCTGTGGGCGGTCGCGTGCGAGTGCTCCTCGTAGAAGTCGGCGACGGACTCGATGCCGTCGACGACGCGGCGGGTGGAGTGCAGGTAGGGCGCCCCGAGGGCGTCGGCGACGAGATGGCCGAGCGCGGTCGCGGTCTCGGCGTAGCCGAGGACCACCGCGTCACCGGTGGCCACGGCACGCGCCTTGGCCCCCAGGCGCAGCCCGGCATCGGTCACCAGACGCGGGTCGGTCGGAATGTGCTTGCCGAGGACGGAGGAGACGAGGAGCTGCGCCCGGCGGGGGTTGCGTCGCACCGCCAGACCGACCAGATCGGTGAGCATCATCCCGCTCGGCGCTTCGGTCGTCCGCAGTCGCACGCCCAGACGCTCGGCCACCCAGGTGCCCGACCAGCCGCTCGCTTCGTCTCTCACAGGTGACATTCTCCCCCAATGCTCCTCTTCTGACTCAACCGCACCTGGGGCCCCATGTCCACTGCGGAGGCCCGTCGCGGCGGGCCTGACGTCCAGAATGAGAACACGTTCTTGCCGGACGTGACATGGAGCACTAGGTTCCGCACATGTCACGTCGCTCGGGAAGCTTCGCCATCGTTGCCGCCGCGGTGGCTGTGCTCGCGTTCGGGACCTCGCTGCTGAGCCCGGTCGGGCCGGCCGGCGCAGACCCGGCGGAGGCTGATCCAACGAAGGAGACGCCACGCCTGTCCCGCGAGGGACGCTGGCTGGTCGACCAGCACGGCCGGATCGTGCTGGTGCACGGGCAGAACCTGGTCTGGAAGCACGCCCCGTACGTCCCGTCCGACTCCGCCAGCGGATTCACCGCCGAGGATGCCGAGTGGCTGGCCGAGTACGGGTTCAACGGCGCCCGGATCGGCACGCTGTGGGCCGGGGTCACCCCGGACGCCCCCGGAGAGGTCGACGAGGACTACCTCGACGACTGGCAGCGGGTCATCGACCTGCTCGCCGACGAGGGCATCTGGATGCAGTTCGACTTCCACCAGGACATGTGGCACGAGACCTACGGCGGCGAGGGCGTGCCCAACTGGGCGGCCAAGCGGCCGGCGCCCTACAACCTGCACCCGCCGATCAAGCTGTCCTTCCCGGCGACGTACATCACCCCCGAGCTGGCCACCGTCTACGACAACTTCTGGGCCAACAAGTCCGGGGTCCAGGACGGCTGGGCCGCCGCCTGGGGCGCCGTCGCGCAACGTTGGGCCGACCAGCCCTACTCGATGGGATACGACCTCATCAACGAGCCGTGGGCCGGCAAGGAGTGGCTCTCCTGCCCGATCACCGGGTGCGCGAGCTCGTACGCGAACGAGTTCCAGCCGGCGTACGAGAAGGCGACCGCCGAGATCCGGAGGTCCGACCCGGAGGGCATCGTCTGGTACGAGGCGCAGCTGCTCGCCAGCCAGGTGCCCAACTCGAGCTTCGGTCCGGCCAACGACGACCAGGTCGGCTTCTCCTGGCACAGCTACTGCCCCCTTGGCTTCCTCGACTCCCAGGGCATCCCGCTCGGTGTGGACGGCTGCAAGAGCTATGACGATGATCACCACGAGGCAGCGCTCGAGCAGGCCAGGACGATGGGCGCGACCAACCTGATGTCGGAGTTCGGTGCCACCGACAACACCGAGCTGCTGGCCATCGACACCGCCTCCGCCGACGACCATTTCGCCTCCTGGATGCACTGGGCCTACAAGCACTGGGACGACCCGACCACCGCCGACGGCCGACAGGGAATGTTCGAGGACGACGGCGACCTGTCCACGGTCAAGGAGGAGAAGCTGCGTACGCTCGTGCGGACCTATCCGCAGGCGACGTCCGGCACCCCCGTGGACCTCTCCTTCGACCCGGAGACCGGCGCGTTCAGCTACACCTACGAGCCGTCCCCGGGCCTCGAGGAGCCGACCGAGATCTTCGTCAGCCCTCTCCACTATCCCGACGGTCCGGACATCGCCGTCGAGGGCGGCCGGGTCGTCGGCGAGGCCGAGCACAACCGGATCCTGGTCGAGGCGAGTGGAACGGGACCGGTGACGGTCACGATTGACTAAGGTGGCTGTGCCCGCTCGTCGGTCCAGCCATCGGAGGATCACTTGTCCGTCTCGCTCGCCAAGGGACAGTCGGTCTCGCTCACCACAAGTGACGGCAGCAGCATGACGCACGTTCGGATCGCGCTCGGTTGGGACGCGGTCAGAAAGGGCCTCTTCGGCGGGTTCCGCGGGGCCGACGTCGACATGGACGCCTCCGCGATCCTCTACGACACGGCCGGCTCCCACGTCGACCAGGCCTGGTTCCGGCAGTTGAAGTCGAAGGGCGGCGCCGTCGTCCACACCGGCGACAACCGCACCGGCGCGGGTGAGGGCGACGACGAGTCGATCATCCTCCACCTCGACCGGGTGCCTCCCGAGGTCGCCCAGATCGTGTTCACGATCAACTCGTTCACCGGGCAGAGCTTCGCCCAGATCCAGAACGCGTTCTGCCGTCTCGTCGACGAGAACACCCACACCGAGATCGCCCGCTTCGACCTGAGTCAGACCGGGCCGCACACCGCGGAGATCATGGCGAAGGTCAGCCGCCACGACGGTGGCTGGGCGATGACCGCGCTCGGCGAGATCGGCAACGGGCGTACGTTCCAGGACCTGCTGCCCTCGATCGCCCCGACGCTCTGAGCACTGAGATCGCGGTCAGCCGAGTGAGCCGACTCCCACGACGGCGAGGCCGGCGCCGAGGACGGTGACGCCGAGCGCGGCCAGGATCGGGGTCACCTTCGCCGCGACCTGGAGGTACGCCTTCGACTCGGCGACCCGGACGACGAGGTTGTTGCCCGCCAGGGCCAGCAGGCCGACGCCGAACAGGATCGTTGCCATGCCCAGGCCGAAGGTGATCACCAGCAGCAGCGCGAACGCCGAGCGGCCGGCGAACAGGCCGGTCACCAGGACCAGGAAGGCGCCGGGGGACGGGGTCAGGCCGCCGGAGATGCCGAGCAGGACGATCCCAGGGCGGCGTACGCCTGCCTGACCGTGCTCGCCCGAGTGGCCGTGCGAGTGGCCGTGGGAGTGACCATGGGAGTGACCATGTCCGGTCTCGGAGCGAGCAGCGCGCCAGTGGCGGCGCAGCAGCCAGAGCCCGGTGCCGACGACCAGCACCCCGGCGACGATCTGCAGCCCGGCGGTGAGGTTCTCCAGGCGGACGAGATCCGAGAGCGAGAAGAACGCCCACGCCACCGCGATGACCAGCACCGAGAACGTGTGCATCACCGCCACTGAGCCGCCGAGCCAGGCCGCGTCACGCACCCGGCCCTCGGCACCGATCAGGTAGGCGGCCGCCAGGGTCTTGCCGTGGCCCGGCGCGATCGCGTGCGCGGCGCCCGCGGCGAAGGCGAGCACGAAGGCGGCCGCGGCGATGCCGGGCTGCTCCAGATAGCCCTGCACCCGCTCGACCAGCGCCGCCGCACCGAACCAGTCACCCAGGAAGAAGCCCAGAAAGAAGTCGTCCATGTCAGGCGCAAACGATGGCACAGAGTTTCATCGCCGGATACGGCTGAGGCAATCGTTTACCCACCGGACAGACGGGCGTCGACAGCGCCGCTCGGCCACGTTCACCCGATCTCAGGATGCTTTCAGACTGGCCGGGCACGGGTGCTCCGGCTGTTCGGCACCTCGGGCGATGCCGCACCCCCACTCGGCAATAGCAGCATGCCCCAGGAAACAAGGAGCATCGTGTTCGCAGCACCGAACGCCAGTCTCGCCAGAATCGGACGGACGCGGCTGATCGCCGCGGTCGCCGGTCTGGCTCTCGCCGGAGGGGTCGTCGCGGCCCTGCCCGGCGACACCATCACCTCGGCCAGCGCGGCGACCTACACCGCCGTCGGTGCACCGGTCACCGGCGCTCCGCGAGCCGCACTCGCGACCGTGGACGCCCCGGCACCCGACGTACTCGACATCGACTTCGCGGGCGGCGCCCCACATGAGCGCACCCAGTCGCTCGAGCCGCGCACCTGGGGTGCGCCGACGTACGACACCGACGACACCCTCGCCGAGGCGCCGACCGGCATCATGACCGTCGACGGCACCGATGACGCGGTCTCCGTCGAGCACGACCCGTGGGCCGACCTGCAGCAGGGCTTCACCATCGAGTGCGTGTTCCGGGTCGAGACCACGCTGCCCACCACCAACGAGAAGGACCTCTGCTCCAACAAGGAGGCGGGCGGCTACTCGGTCTACGTGACCGGATCCAACCTGGGCACGATGGCCCACATCGGCGGCGGCTACAAGACGGTGCTGACCCCGATCACGGCCAACCGCTGGTATCACGTGCTCTCGGTCTGGGACGGCCAGACGCTGAGCCTCTACGTCAACGGCACCAAGGCCGGGTCGACCGCCGCCACCGGCGCGCTGCAGGCCCCGGCCGCGACCTCGCGCCGCTTCGTGGTCGGCGCCGACTCGGCTCCCACCGGGATCGGTCAGCCGGCTCCGCCTGCCTCCTTCGCCGGTGCCTCCCTCTTCGCCCGCGCAGTGACCGATGCCGAGGCGGCGGCACTGGCCGGCGCCTACGACACCGCTCCCCCGGTGCCGGCCGCGGACGTGCTCGACGTCGACTTCGACGACGGCACCCCAGCCGACGACACCGGCCGCGCCGTGACCACGGTCGGTGAGCCGGTGATCTCCGACGACACCGCGCTGGACGCCAAGGTCGCCTCCTTCGACGGCGCCAACGACGCGTACGCCTACGCGATGGGCTCCGCCACCTGGGACCAGATCGACGAGCAGGTCTCCATCGAGTGCACGTTCAAGGACAACGGCACCTTCCCCAACGGGACCGAGCACTCGATCTGTTCGGAGAAGGAGGGCGGCGGCTACTCGATCGTCGTCTACAGCGGCAAGCTGACCTTCGCGGTCCACGCCGGCGGCGCCTACCGCAACGCCCAGGTCGAGATCGAGACCGGCCGCTGGTACCACGCCGTCGGCACCTGGGACGGCGCGACCGCTCGGCTCTACGTCGACGGCGCCCTCGCCGCCTCGATCGCCGCACCCGCCCCGCTGACCCGTCCCGGCGGCAGCGCCCTCAACTCGTTCTACGTCGGTGCCGACTCGGTCAACCAGTTCTGGTCGCCGGTCACCGTCCGCAACGCCCGGATCTTCACCGACGTGCTCACCGCCGACCAGGCCGACGCCCTCAACGTGGCCGCGCTCGGTGACGTACGCGACGCCGGGGTGGTCGTCAACGGCACCACCCCCGCGGCCGGTACGCACCTCACCACGCCGACCGAGTTCGCCGTCGACATCACCAACCAGGGCAACGCCTCCGGCTGGACCTACACGCTCGACGGCGACCCGATTCGGCCCGGCCAGGAGATCGGCGCCGGACTGACTCGCGGTGAGCACACCATCGAGATCGCCGCGAAGGACGTCTTCGGACGGCCTGTCGCGCACACCTCGACGTTCACCTCCGACGCCATCCCGACCGGCGGCGGCACCGACACCGGCCAGGGCAAGGGGAAGGTGACGCTCTCCGCGATCGCCAACAGCCCCGACGACTCGGACGTGACCACCACCTTCAAGGCGGCCTCCGCCGCGGTCGCCGACGGCGGCTTCCAGGGGGTCGTGCCGGTGCTCCCGAGCGCGCTCGAGTTCGACTACTCCTCTCCCGAGACGATCGAGGGGCGCCAGCTGCCCGACGGGAAGACCACCGACAGCGCCTCGAGCAAGCTGATCCCGTTCCAGCGCTACGACGTCTCCGTCCCGGCCTCCGACTCACGTCGCCAGGTGGTCTGGACCGGCACCGCCGACCCGGCCCGCTCGGTCTCGCTGCGGGTGTGGAACACCGCTGAGAGCCGCTGGGACGAGCTCGCCTCCGCCCGTGGGATCGCCGACGGCGACACCACCTTGCAGGGCCGGGCGCTGGCGGCACATGTCGACGAAGGCGTCGTGCACGTCCTGGTGACCGGAATCGACCCGTTCGCCGACGACCTCTCGCCGCGCGACGAGTCGGCTGCCGACGACAAGGACCACTTCGAGAACCCCGAGGACTACGACTTCTCCTTCGCCCACTTCACCGACACCCAGTACATCGCCGAGGGCGCTGCCGGCGGGACGTACGAGAACTTCAACGGGATCGAGGAGCCCTCCGACGTGCAGCTGGTCGAGGAGCAGGCGGTCTGGCAGCGCGCCTACCGCGCCGAGACCGAGTGGATCCGCGACAACGCCGACCAGCGCAAGATCGCGTTCACCTCGCACACCGGTGACGTGACCGAGAACGACACCAAGGACCCGCTGGCCACCGGCGCCGACGGCAAGCTCCTCTACCCGGGGCTCGACGAGCAGGTCACCCGTGAGTTCGAGTTCACCTCGGACGCGCAGGCGACCCTCGACGAGGCCGGTGTCGTCAACCAGGTCGTCGCGGGCAACCACGACAACCAGGGCGGCAACGAGACCGGGGCGCAGTCGCGGTTCAGCCGCTACTTCAGCCCGTCGCGCTACTACGAGGCCGCGCAGGCGTGGCCCGAGGGTGCCTCCTACCACGCCTGGGACGAGGAGACCGACGGCTCCGGCAATGTCACCGAGCCGGGCACCGACAACCAGAACAACTACGTGCTCTTCTCCGCCGGCGGGCTCGACTTCGTCGCGGTCGGCCTCTCCTACGGTGTCACCGCGGAGGAGGCCGCCTGGGCCAGCGAGATCTTCGCGCGCTTCCCCGACCGCAACGGCATCCTGAGCACCCACGCCTACCTGGCCCCGTCCACGGCTCCCGACGGGCGTGGTGCCGGCTTCTCCACCGACGGGTCCCGGCTCTTCGACCAGGTCGTGGAGGCCAACCCCAACGTGTTCCTGGTCCTCGCGGGCCACGAGCACGGGGTCGGCACGAACCTCAAGCGCGGCATCGGTGCCACGGTCTCGCACAACGTCGTGGAGCTGCTCGCCGACTACCAGTTCTACAAGGTGACCGCCGGGGAGCTCTTCCCCGACTCCGTCGACGCCTCCGGCAACATCGATCTCAACGGCGACGGGACGGTGGACCACAAGTCGACCGACCTGCTCCAGTTCGGCGCCTCCTACCTCCGCCTGCTGCAGTTCGACACCGAGCGCGCGGAGATGTCGATCGACACCTACTCCCCGCACCTGGACGACTTCGGGGCGACGGAGTACGACGACCGGCACCGCTACAACGGCGCCGAGGACAACCTGACGTTGCCTGTGGACCTCTCCACCAGGCGTACGTCCTTCACGACCGATGCGCTGACGGTGGTCACCCCGACCGACACCGTGATCGGCACCGACACCGCGCGTTCGGGCTGGCCGGCGACGGTGGAGTGGGCCGGGCTGACCGAGGGCGAGGTGTACGCCTGGACCTCGACCTCACGCACCGGCGAGGCCGGTGACATCCAGACGCTCGGCTCGATCGACCAGTTCGGCGGCGTCTTCCTGGCCACCGCGGCCGGCACCGACGCGACACCGCCGGTGCTGAAGGTCCCGGCCTCGACGACGATCGAGGCGGGCGCGGAGTTCGACCCGCTGGACGGGGTCAGCGCGACCGACAACACCGACGGCGATCTCACCGGCAGCATCCAGGTCTCCGGCAGCGTCGATGTGAACACGCCGGGCGCCTACCCGCTGACCTACACGGTCACCGACTCCAACGGCAACCAGGCCGTCGCCTCGCGCGCGGTCGTCGTCGAGGAGGCCGACGTCCCCGAGCTGACCCCGGTCGAGCTCACCGCGAAGGACGTCACGGTCCGCTTCGGACGGGACCTGACGTTGCGTACGTCGCTCACGCCGCGCAGCGCCACCGGCACGGTGCAGTTCCTCATCGGTGAGGACGTCTTGTGCGAGGCGCGCGTCCGACGCGGGGTCGCCGAGTGCGAGGTCGACGTGCTGCCGCCGCCGGGCCGTCACCAGGTGCAGGTCCTCTACCCGGGTGACGACACGCATGCACCGGCCACGACGAACCTCACGCTGACGGTCAGGCAGCGTTAGTGCGTCTGTCTCCTCGGGCTCTCGCGGTGGTCGCCGGCTTCGTGCTGGCGGCCACCGCGGGCGTACCCGCCTACGCTCATCCGTTCGGACCGCCCCAGACCGCGACGATCTCCGGTGACGCCCGTTCGCCGCAGGTCACCTGGCACTTCGGGGCCACCGACGACATCGCCTACCTCGCCGTCCACGTCGGCGCGCTTCCGCAGGACCGGATGACCCTCGACGGTGCCGTGTTCTACGAGTCCGGCGACGAGGCGGCGCTGGCGACGTCGGAGGCCTACGCCGACTACGTGCTCGACCACATCCGGATCGAGGGCTGCGACGGGTCGGTCGAGGCCGGCCAGGACCTGATCGGCGACGGGACCACGGTCATCTTCGACTGCCCGTCACCGGCCTCGGCGACGAAGATCGAGATCGACATGATGACCGACCTGCATCCGGCGTACCAGACCCTCGCCTCGGGGCCGACCGGCCAGAAGGCGGCGTACGCAGGGACCACCCGGTCGCACACCTGGTCCCTCGGCGAGGCCCGTGCCTCGGCGACCGGACTCAGCGCACTCCTCCAGATCGGCGGCACCCTCGGCACGATCGTGCTGGTCGGCGCCGGCGGGTGGTGGTTCGTGCGGCGTCGCCGGCGGGCGGAAGCTAACGCTTCAGCTTCTTGATCTCGTCCTTGGCGGCCTGCTGGGCGATCGCCTCGGCCTGGGCCTCCTCGCCGAAGACGCCCTCGACCTTGGCCTTCTCGACCTTCTTGAACTGACGCAGCATGCTCCAGGCGATCACCGCGACGGCGACGCAGAGCGCGATGAAGATGCCGAAGGCGGTCCAGCCCGCGACCACGTCCTCGTCCTGCGGCGGGGTGGGCTCAGGAGCGGGCTGGGAGGTGTGCAGAGTCTGCGTCGTCATCGGGAGGCCGGACATACCGACATTGTCTCACCTGTGCCTGAGAGACCCTCAGGCGGTGACGACCTTGCCGAAGCTGATCTCGCGACCGACAGCGGCCTTGCCCTCGTCGTCGGCGGTCGAGACGTCGAGACCGGCGAACAGATCGGTCTCCTCGCGCCTCTCCGCCTCCGGCACCGGCACGTAGGAGGTCGCCAGCTCGTAGTCCTCGGTCGGCCAGGCCTCCTTCTCGATCTCCCGGGGCACCGCGAACCAGGGGCCGTCGGGGTCGATCTGGGTGGCATGCGCGAGCAGTGCCTGGTCCCGCACGCCGAAGAACTCGGCGCACTCGACCTTCGTGGTGACCCGCTCGTCCCAGCCCGGATCCGGCTTCCAGGTCTCGAGGCGCTCCTCATAGGGCGAAGCGAGGCCGTGGCCCTTGATCGCCTCGTGAAGCGCGATCATCCGGGGGTAGTTGAAGGTGTGGCTGTAGTAGAGCTTCAGCGGCTGCCACGGCTCACCCGCGTCCGGGAACAGGTCAGGGTCGCCCGCCGCCCGGAACGCCTCCACCGAGACCCGGTGGCACATGATGTGGTCCGGGTGCGGATAGCCCCCGTTCTCGTCGTACGTCGTGACCACATGCGGCCGGAAGGAGCGAATGATCTCGACGAGCCGACGCGTGCTCACCTCGAGCGGGGTCCGGCCGAAGGAGCCCTCGGGGAGCAGCGACCAGTCCTTGGCCGCCATGTCCTTGACCTGCATGAACTCCTCGACCCAGCCGGAGTCGACGAAGCCGAGCCAGTCCTGCTTGATGCCGAGGATGTCGCGGGCGCGATGCATCTCCTCGCGGCGGATCTCGTGGATGTTCTCCAGGATCCCCGGGCGCTCCATCTTCGGGTTGAGGATGTCGCCCCGCTCGCCGCCCGTACACGTCGCGACATGGACGTCGACCCCTTCGGCGACGTACTTCGCGGTGATCCCCGCGCCCTTGCTCGACTCGTCGTCGGGGTGCGCGTGCACGTGCATCAGGCGGAACGCCTGCTGGAGCTGCTCTGGCATGAGTTCAATCCTAACCACGCTCCGTCTCACGGTTCGGTTACCCGCTCCCAGTCCGCGGACAACTTTGGTGGTAGGCGTCCGGGGACGGATGTGCGGTCTCCTTCGGCGGGATGGGACCATGTTCACGTGAGCACGCCGTCAGCCGAAGATTCCCGCATCGCGACCCGCTACGGCCGCGGCCCGCGCCGTCGGCCGGGCGTACTCATGATCGGTCTGATCCTCGCCCTGGTGGCGATCGTCGGCTGGTTCGGCTGGGCGCTCTGGCTGGCCCTGCACCCCGAGGTCTCCTCCGGGCTGGAGACGTGGGAGGCGGTCAGCGAGAACGAGGTCGAGGTGACCTTCGTCGTACGCCTCCACGACAAGGACGCGAAGCCGGTGTGCACCGTCGAGGCCGAGGACGACAAGGAGGAGAAGGTCGGCCACCTCGAGTTCACCGCCACCGAGGGGCGCCAGACGATCACCATCCCGACCGAGCGCCGTGCGCTGCGGGTCGAGTGGGGTGACTGCACGGTCGAGTGACCGCGCAGCGCACCCGCACGCGGATCAGGCGGTGAAGACCTCGGTCTTCAGGATCTCGACCTTGAGCGGCCCGCGAGGACCCTCGTAGGTCACGGTGTCACCGGCGCTGGCACCGATGAGGGCAGCACCGATCGGCGAGGCGGCCGAGGAGATCTCGACGCCGCCCGCGTAGTCCTTCATCTCGATCGACGCGATCAGGCGGGTCTCGGCCTCGTCGTCGTCATCGCCCTCGAACTTGAACGTGACCAGCTTGCCGACCGAGACGACACCGTCGTCCTCGGGGACCGTCGTGTCAGCCTTGCGCAGCAGCGCCTCGAGCTGCTGGATCTGACCCTCGAGCTTGCCCTGCTCCTCGCGGGCGGCGTGGTAGCCGCCGTTCTCCTTGAGGTCACCTTCGTCGCGGGCGGAGCTGATCTCGGCAAGGATCTCCTGGCGTCGGGGGCCCTTCAGGTATTCCAACTCCGCGGTCAGCTTCTCGAACGCGCCCTTGCTCAGCCAGATCGTGGCAGCGGTGGTCTCGGTCGACTGCGTCATGGGTTGCTCCTGATGGGTAGTGAATATAAATAAGGGGCGCCGGTCATCTCGATCACCGGCGCCTTGTCTCCCTCACGCTGGGCATACTTCACCCAGGCGGTTGTCCTGCGGGAGATCGTCAGAACTTTCAGTTTAACAAGGCAACCACACCTCGGGACAGTTCGCGACCGAAACGTTGCGCAATCTGACCTCGAGACCGTTCGACGGAACGTCAGGCGTGGCCTCAGTGCGTGGTCGCTGGATATCCCTTGCTGCGCAGCTGTTCGAGCACTCGCTGCGCGTGGGTCTGACCCCGGGTCTCCAGCTGGAGCTGAACGCCGACCTCGGCGAGCCGTAGGCCGGGGTTGGTGCGCGAGTGCACGACCTCCATGACGTTGGCCCCGGTGTCGCCGATCACCGACAGCAAGGTCGCCAGCGCACCGGGCTGGTCGGGGATCGTCACCGCGACCGGCAGGTAGCGCCCGGCCAGCGTCATGCCGTGCTGGATCACCTTGCCGAGCAGGAGCGGGTCGATGTTGCCGCCGGAGAGCACGACCACGACGGGGCCCTCGAAGGCGTCGGGGGCGTCCATCAGGGCGGCCACGCCGACCGCACCGGCGGGCTCGACGACCAGCTTCGCCCGCTCGGCGAGCGCGAGCAGCGCACTCGAGATCGCCTCCTCCGAGACCGTACGGATCTCGTCGACGTAGGTCTGGATCATCGGGAAGTTGGTCTCCCCCGGCAGACCGACGGCGATGCCGTCGGCCATCGTCGGCATCTTGTCGAGCCGGATCGGACGGCCCTCGCGCAGCGAGACCGGGTAGGCGGCGGCCGTCTCCGCCTGCACGCCGATCACCTTCACGTCGGGGTGCTTCGCCTTGATCGCGAGCGCCGCGCCGGCGAGCAGACCACCACCGCCGAGCGGGATGACGACCGTCTTCACCTCCGGCGCCTGCTCGAGGATCTCGAGCCCGATCGTGCCCTGGCCCGCGACGACGTCGGGGTGGTCGAAGGGGTGGATCATCACGGCACCGGTGCGCTCGGCGAAGGCCATCGCGGCCTCGAGGCACTGGTCGACGTACTGCCCCTCGAAGATCACCTCCGCGCCGTAGGCGCGGGTGGCCTTCTCCTTCGGGATCGGCGCACCCTCGGGCATGAACACGGTCGACGGGATGCCGAGGGTGGTCGCGGCCAGCGCGACCCCCTGGGCGTGGTTGCCCGCGCTGGCGGCGACCACCCCGTGCTTGCGCTCCTCCTCGGACAGCCTGGCGATGCGTACGAACGCTCCGCGAGCCTTGAAGGAGCCCGTCCGCTGCAGGTTCTCGCACTTGAGGATGACCGTGTCGCCGATCATGTCGGTGAGCCAGCGGGCTCCCTGGACAGGCGTCTCGGTGATGTGGTCGCGCAGCAGCTCGCGGGCCTCGAGGATGTCGTCGTACGTCGGCTGACCATGCATCTCAGGCACTACCTGCTCCGGGGCTCGGCGGGGGTGGGGAGGTCGGGCCGTTGGCCGGCGCCAGGGGTGGGGGCGACGTCGGCGCCTGGGCCTGCGCCGGGGCGGTGGCGGTCAGGTGGTTGGCCACCGCGTTGAGGGCGGCCACCAGCGGCACGGCCACGAGCGCACCGGCCACGCCACCGAGCACGATGCCGGTCGCGACCGCGAGGATGACGCCGAGCGGGTGGACTCGGACCCAGCGGCCGAGCAGGAACGGCTGCAGGCCGTGAGCCTCGAGCTGCTGGACCAGGATCACGCCGCCGAGCATCAGCAGCGCCGTCACCGGGCCCTGGGAGACGAGCGCGACCAGAACGGCGACCGCGCCGGCGACGGTGGCACCGATCAGGGGCACGAACGAGCTCAGGAAGACGAGCACGCCGATCGCCACCACGAACGGGACCTGCAGGGCCGCGGCGATGATCATGATGCCGACCGCGTCGACCGCGGCCACGATGACCGTCGCCCGGGTGAACTGGGTCAGCGAGACCCAGGCGACCCGGCCCGAGCTGTCCATCCGGCTGCGCGCGGCCCGCGGCGCGAGCCGGACCAGCCAGCCCCAGATCCGCTCGCCCTCGGCGCAGAAGAAGTAGGTGGAGAAGAGCACGATGAACAGGCCGGCGAAGACGTCGAGGGCGACCCCACCGACCTCGCTGACCCGGGAGAACGGGTTGGAGGCGTACGCCGCCGCCCACTCCTCCAGGGTGGTCTGCACCGTGTTGAGCCAGGTGTCGATCTGGGTCTCGCTCGCGTTGAACGGGCCGTTGATCAGCCAGTCGCGGATCTCGTCGAGCGCCTTGACGGTCTGTCCGGCCAGGTCGTTGAAGCCGTTGGCGACCTGCGTGCCGGCGAAGCTCAGCATGGCGATGACCGCCACGAGCACGCCGAGCACCACGAAGAGTGCCGAGATGCTCCGTCTGAGGCCGATCCTGGCCAGACCGTTGACGATCGGGGAGACGAGCGCGGCGATCAGCAGCGCGATGACCACCGGGACCACGACGATGCTCAGGTGGCCCAGAGCGCGGACGATGAGGTAGCCGGCGGCGACGATCACCAGGAACCGCCAGGCCCACTGCGCGGAGAGCTCGACGCCGTAGGGGACGTCCGTGCGGCTGACCGCCTTCGGCACCGTCACCGGCTCCGGCGCGGCCAGCTGCTCCTGGCGCTCCTCGCGCAGGCGCTCGAACTGGTTGACGAGGCGCAGCGCGAAGCTCTCCGCCGACTCGCGCGCCTCCGCGGCAGCCTCCTTGGCCACCTCGGCCGACTCTCGAGCGTCGGCCTCCTCCTGGGCATGGCGCTGTGCCTCACGCGCCTCGCGATTGCGTCTGAACGCGCCCGTCACCCGTTCGAAGCCATCCTTCGCGGTCGACTTCTCGCCATCGGGAACATCCCCCTGATCCGTCACCTGACAGAGGCTACCGGGAGGGTGTCAGGTGATTCGCAAGGTGCCGTGCAGTCGCGGGGTGCGACCGCGCGAGCATGCCCACCGCGGCCAGCACGTAGTCGCTGTCGACCGCGCGCAGCGGCTCCTCCGGGAGCTGCCATCCACCGCGGGCCGACCAGCGCATCACCCGCTTCTCGATGCCCGGGCGACCGTGCCTGAGTACGCCGCCGGAGCCGATCACCACGCCGACCCGGCGCAGGTCGGTGCCGGTGCGCTCGATGACCTTGCCGCTCGGCGACAGGACGACCCGTGAGCGCCCCGCGTGCCGCTGCAGGGCCGTGGAGATCGCGATCCTCGCCAGGAGCTCGTCGATGTCCCTGTCCTGCTCGGTGCGCGGCAGCCAGCCGGGGTGGTTGCGCCGATGCTCGACCTCGCCGGAGAGATCCGACTCGGCGAGGCTCGGATCTGAGTGGTCGGCCGCGGCGAGCGTCGTGGTCGCCGACCAGCGCATGCCCAGGTCGCCCTCGACGGTCCTGGTCACCGGGGTGACGGCGACGACCTCCTCGCGGACGTGCTCGGCCTCGGGGTCAGGGCGGACCACGCTGTGCACGTCGGTGGTGGCGCCGCCGACGTCGACGACGACCACGTCCTCGCCGAGCACCTCGGCCAGCGTCTCGACGCCCTGGAGCACGACGTCGGGGGTCGCCCCCTGGACGATCCGCCGGAAGTCGGACCGGCTGCTCAGGTTCTTGCCGCCGATCACGTGCTCGAGGAACATCTCCCGGACCGCCGCGCGGGCACTCTCGGGCGCCAGCACCCCGATCTTGGGAACGACGTTGTCGCAGGTCACATGGGGAACGTCGGCCAAGATCGCGTCGATCTCGTCGTTCGCGTCGCGGTTGCCCGCGACGACCACCGGCCCACGCCAGCCGGCCGCTGCCAGCGCCCGCGCGGCGCCGACGATCGCGTCCCGGTTGCCCCCGTCGGTGCCACCGGTCAGCAGCACCAGGTCGGGGGTTGTGAAGCTGAGCGTGGCCCCCAGGTCACTCTGGGCTTCACAACCCGCGGTCGCGACCACGGCGACGACCTTGCCGCCGCTGGACAGCGCGACTCGACGTCCCGCCTCGGCCGTCACCAGCTCCTCGTTGCCGACCACGGCGATCCGAAGACCTCCGCCGGCCGAGGAGCAGGCGAGGACCTCGGCGTCGGCTGCCCGGGAGTCCTGCTCGGTGAGAGCGGCCAGGCAGGCGTCGTACGCCTCCATCACCTCGTGCAGCGAGGTCGGCGCGCTCACGGTGCCGAGGATCTCGCCGGAGACGAGGTCGACGTGGAGTGCCTTGGTCCAGGTGGAGCCGAAGTCGACGCAGACGGCGGTCCGGGGCGCGTCAGCTCTGGTCAAGGGCCTGCTCGAGGTCCGCGACCAGGTCCTCGGCGTACTCGATCCCGACGGAGAGCCGGACCAGGTCGGCCGGCACCTCGAGGTCGGTGCCCGCGACCGACGCGTGCGTCATCCGCCCCGGGTGCTCGATCAGGCTCTCGACACCGCCGAGCGACTCGCCCAGCGTGAAGATCTTGGTGCGCTCGCACACCGCGAGCGCAGCGGCCTCGCCGCCGGTGACCCGGAAGGAGATCATGCCGCCGAAGCGCTTCATCTGCTTCTGGGCGGTCGTGTGGCCGGGGTGGGTCTCCAGCCCGGGGTAGATGACCTCGCCGACCTTCGGGTGCGAGGTGAGGAAGTCGGCGACGCGCTCGGCGTTGTCGCAGTGGCGGTCCATGCGCACGGCCAGGGTCTTGAGGCCACGCAGCGTCAGCCAGGCGCCGAACGGGTCGGCGATCGCGCCGGCGGCGTTCTGGAGGTAGCCGATCTTCTCGGCGAGCCCGTGGTCACGGACGATCACGGCCCCGCCGACGACGTCGGAGTGGCCCCCGACGTACTTCGTCGTGGAGTGCACCACCACGTCGGCACCGAGGGTGAGCGGCTGCTGCAGGTAGGGGCTGGCGAAGGTGTTGTCGACGACCAGCCGCGCGCCGGCCTCGTGGGCGACCGTGGCCAGAGCAGAGATGTCGGCGATGTTGAGCAGCGGGTTGGTCGGCGTCTCGACCCAGACGACCTTGGTCTTGCCCGGCTGGATCGCGGCCGCAACCGCGTCGACGTCGGCGACCTGGGCCGGGGTGTGCTCGATCCCCCACTGGCTCTCGACCTTGTCGATCAGCCGGTGGGTGCCGCCGTAGGCGTCGTCGGGGATGACCATGTGGTCACCGGGCCGCATCAGGCTGCGGATCAGGGTGTCCTCGGCGGCCAGACCGGAGGCGAAGGCGAACCCCTTCTCACCGTCCTCGACCGCCGCCAGCGCACCCTCGAGCGCGGTGCGGGTCGGGTTGGCGGAGCGGCTGTATTCATAGCCGTTGCGCAGGCCGCCGACGCCGTCCTGCTTGTAGGTCGTGGTGGCGTAGATCGGCGGGATCACCGCACCCGTCGTCGGGTCGGGCTCGTAGCCCGCGTGGATCGCCTTGGTCTCGAAACCGGCCTTGCCGAGGTGCTGCTGCTCGCTCACGCATCCGAGCCTACGTCCGATCCCACCTCGCGGCCCATCCGGGAACGTTCGCGCGTCGAACTGTGTTGGAGACTGGTAGCAACCCTGACTTTCTGGAGGTCACTCATGTTCGGTCGACCAGCACAGCTCTTCCCCGAGGACCGCACCCTCGCCGGGCGCGACCAGGCCCTCTTCGACCTGCCCGCGAAGCACCGCGTCCTGGGGACTGCGCTGCTCGCCTCCCCCGAGGACGGGACCGCGCCAGAGGGGGCCGAGGTGGCGTACTTCGGTCTCGGCTGTTTCTGGGGCGCCGAGGAGATCTTCTGGCAGACGCCGGGGGTCTACTCGACCGCGGTCGGCTACCAGGGCGGCACCACGGCCAACCCGACCTACGAGGAGGTCTGCAGCGGCCGGACCAACCACACCGAGGCCGTCCGGGTCGTCTTCGATCCCGCCGTGGTCTCCTACGCGGACCTCGTCAAGAAGTTCTTCGAGGTGCACGACCCGACGCAGGGGATGCGGCAGGGCAACGACGTCGGCACGCAGTACCGCTCGGCCCTCTACTACGTCTCCGACGCCCAGCGGGAGACCGCTGAGGAGCTGACCAAGGTCTACGGCGACGAGATCGCGCGGCGTGGCTATGGCGAGATCACCACCGAGATCCGCGAGGTCCCGACCTTCTTCGCCGCCGAGCCCGCGCACCAGCAGTACCTGGACCGCGTGCCCAACGGCTACCGCTGCCACGCGAACACGGGCATCGCGTTCCCCGCGAACGCCTGAGGTCAGGTCAGCGGCAGATACATCACGTGGAGGCCGACCCGGCCGTGCGACGTCGAGTCGAACGCGTCGGGGACGGTCCCGATGATCTGGAAGCCGAGAGACTGCCACAGGCGTACGGCGGTGGTGTTCGTCTCCACGACCGCGTTGAACTGGATGCCGTGGAAGCCGTTGTCCTTGTGCCACTGCACGCAGTAGTCGCCGAGGGTGCGGCCGAGACCCTTGCCGCGGGCGGCCGGGGAGACCATGAACGAGGCGGTGCCGATGTGGCTGCCGCGGCCGGGGCGGTTCGGACCCATCTTGGCGCTGCCCAGGATGTGCTCGTCCTCGGCGGAGCCCTCGACCGCGACGACGACGTGGTCGTACATCCACAGGTCCCTGGCCTCCTCCGAGGTGAGGCCTTCGGGGTAGGCGTAGGTCTCCCCCGCCTCCACGATCTCGGACCAGAACGGGTAGATCTGCGGCCAGTCCTCGGCCGTCGCTTCGCGGATCTGGATCACAGGTCCTTCTTTCCGTCGATGGCCTCGCGCATCAGGTCGGCGTGGCCGCAGTGGCGGGCGTACTCCTCGATCATGTGGACCAGGATCCAACGTAGGCTGACCGACTGGCCGTCGCGGGTCGTCCCGACCGCGATGCGGTCGAGGGAGCCGGCTTCGTCGGTGAGCTCGTTGGAACGAGCGATCGCGTCGCGGAGCAGGGTGCGCAGCGCTTCGGGGTCGTCCGTGGCGGCGCTGTTGAACTCCCAGTCCTGATCGTCGTCCCAGGGAGCCGTGTCGAACGGCGGCATCGGGCCGTTGCCGGCCAGACGTACGCCGAACCAGGTGTCCTCGACGTACGCCATGTGCTTGAGGAGCCCGGCCAAGGTCATGGTCGTGGGCGGGACACGGCGATTGAGCTGCTCGTGGTCGAGGCCCGCGACCTGCTTGAGCAGCGTCGCCCGGTGGAAGTCGAGGAACGTGCGCAGGGTCGTCTCCTCGTCCGCGACGTAGGGCGCACCGGTCGGATGGCGGGTGTCCTCGAAGAGTGCCTCGGTCATGGGCGTCAACGTAGCGGCGGGCGAGTTTCCTCCGCGAATCACTTTCGCCAAACTGAAACGCGTTCTAGATTTGGGCGCATGTCCTTCGCCTCCGGAAGTCCGCAGAGTCCCGACAAGCCGCTGAGAGTCGTCGTCTGGTCCACCGGGACGGTGGGACGTCATGCGATCGCCGGAGTCGATGCCCATCCCGACCTGGAGCTGGTCGGAGTCTGGACCTCGACACCGGCGAAGGCAGGTGTCGACGCCGGGGAGCTGGCCGGGCTGGGGCGCACCCTGGGAGTTGTCGCGACCACGTCGCGTGACGAGCTGGTCGCGCTGGCCCCGGACTGCGTCGTGCATGCCGCGATGACCGACGACCGGGTGTTCGAGGCGATCGAGGATCTGACCGGGCTGATCCGGGACGGGGTCAACGTCGTCTCCTCCGGGCCGGTCATCCTGGTCCACCCGCAGGGCATCCTTCCGGACGAGATGATCGCCGGCATCGACGAGGCCGGTCGGGAAGGTGGTGCGTCGCTGCACGTCAACGGCATCGACCCGGGCTTCGCCAACGACGTACTGCCGCTCGCGATCACGTCGCTGTCCCAGCGGATCGACCATCTCAAGGTCTCCGAGATCGCCGACTACTCGACCTACTTCCAGCCTGTCGTGATGAAGGACCTCTTCGGCTTCGGGGGCTCGCTGGAGAACAAGCCGTTCCTGTGGGAGCCCGGCGTGCTGAGCACCGCGTGGGGACCCGTCGTCCGGGTCCTCGCCGCCGGTCTCGGGGTGACCCTCGACGAGCCACTCGTCGAGCACGTCGAGCGCCGCCCGGCGCTGAAGGACACCAAGACCGTGTCGGTGGACATCGCCGAGGGCACCCAGGGGTCCGTACGCTTCACCGTCACCGGCACCGTCGACGGCATCCCCCGCATCACCCTCGAGCACGTCACCCGCACCGACGCGGCCTCCGACCCCGACTGGCCGGTCCCGGCGACCGGCGACGGCTGCTACCGCATCGAGGTCACCGGCGAGCCGTCGATGACCGTCGAGTTCAGCCACCACGGCGAGCACGGCGACCACAACGTCTCCGGGATGATCGTCACCGCCCAGCGACTGGTCAACACCATCCCCGCCGTCGTCGCCGCCTCCCCCGGCCTGGTGAGCCCGCTCGACCTCCCCCTGATCACCGGCCGCGGCCTGGTCACCCGATGATCGAGGCGTCACTGCGGTCGGCCGAGGCGTCACGTACGTCGCGCGAGGCGTCACTCCGGTCGCCCGACACGTCAGGTGCGTCTGCCGACACGTCACTCCCGTCGCCCGACACGTCACGTACGTCGCCCGACACGTCACGTACGTCGCCCGACACGTCACTCCGGTCGGCCGACACGTCACCTGTGCCATCTCGGCCAGCGCAAGTGACGCCTCGAACGGCCGCAGCGACGTCTCGACCGACGCAGGTGACGCTTCGGCCGACGTACCTGACCTCTCGGCCGACGCACCTGACCCCTCGGCCGACCGGCCTGACGCTTCGACGTGAAGGAACCAGATGAGCATTCTCGAACGATTCAGACTGACCGACCACGTTGCGGTCGTGACGGGGGCGGGGCGCGGGATCGGGGCGGCTACGGCGGTGGCGCTGGCGGAGGCGGGGGCGGACGTGGTGATCGCGTCGCGGACCGAGAAACAGCTTCGCAGGGTCGCCGAGAGGATCGAGGCGGTGGGGCGGCGGGCGCTGGTGGTGCCGGCGGACCTGGCCGACACGGCCGCGACGGCGGCGTTGGCCGAGCAGGCGTACGAGGAGTTCGGGCGTCTCGACATCGTGGTCAACAACGTGGGAGGGACGATCCCGAACACGTTCCTCGACACCGACGAGGGCTACCTCGAGGAGGCCTTCCACTTCAACGTGACCACGGCCCACGCCCTGACCCGGGCGGCGGTGCCGTACCTGGTGAAGAGCCCGGACGGGCAGCAGTCGGTGGTGTCGATCAGCTCGATGATGGGACGCACCGCGGGCAGGGGCTACCTCGCCTACGGGACCGCGAAGGCGGCGCTGGCGCACTGGACACGGCTGGCCGCGACCGACCTCGCGCCGCGGATCAGGGTGAACGGGATCTTCGTCGGCTCGGTGCGTACGAGCGCCCTCGAGTTCGTGGCGGGCGACGACACCATGCGCGGCGAGATCGAGTCGAAGACCCCGCTCGGACGCATCGGGGACGCGGAGGACATCGCCGCCGCGGTCGTCTATCTGACCTCCCGGGCCGGGCAGTTCGTCACCGGGAAGATGCTCGAGGTCGACGGCGGCACCGAGGCGCCGACCCTCGACCTCAAGCTCCCCGACGTAGGCGCCTAGACGGTGACGTCCTTGTGCCAGGACTCGGTGACGTAGTCGGTCACCCAGCCCATCGACTTGTAGAGCCCGTCGGCCCCGGTGGGGCTGTCGGCGTCGACCTCGAGCGAGACCCGGTCACGGCCGCGCTCGAGGGCGTCGCCGATGACGACATGGAGCAGCCCCTTCGCCACCCCGCGGCCCCGAGCGTTGCGGTTGACCCCGATGTACTCGACGTACGTCCCCTCGACCCCGGCCGCATTGGCGGGCAGCACCGAGGCGACCAGCGAGCCGGCAGGCAGGAGGGTCTCCGGGTCCTCAGGATCGTCAACATAGGCCAGCCACCAATGGTTCCAGCGATGGCCGGGATCCTCGCGGAGACGCTGCACGAATTCCGGGAAGCTCTCCCGGTAGGAGTTGAAGTGGTCCTGGAAGGACTCCTCCAGCGTCTGGTGGACCGTCTGCAGGTCGGACGCGACGGGCATCCCGTTCTCGTGCGTCTCGACCGGCCGGATGGTGACTCCTGCACGCAGCGCCGGGATCTCCTCGTCGGGATGCACGGGCCGGCTCATGTGGAGCCAGGTGCGTTTGTTGGTGAACTCCGCCGCGGCCAGCCACTCTCGTTGCACGGTGTCGTCGGCGAACGGGCTGGCGTCGAGGTGCGACTCGGTGATGCCACGCAGCTCGGCCATCGATCGGGCCTGGTCCTCGAGCCAGGCGTAGAGCCCCGCCGCGACCTCGGCGGCCTCGGCGGCCTGCGCGATGGTGCGGTCGACGTAGAGGTAGACGAGCGTCCGCCCGGCGGCGCGGTCGTGGGCGATGGCCCAGGCGCGGATGTCTCCGTCGGGGTCGACCGCGACGACTTGCTGGCGGGTCCAGGAAGCGGGGCCGGCGATCTCGCCGGTGATGGCGTCGGCGTCGACCTTTCCGGACCCCTCGAAGGGCGTCTTGTCGGCTGCTCGGAGCCTCAGAAGTGCGGGCAGATCGTCGAGGTCTGGAACCTTCGTCGTCCATCCATCAGGGAGTTCCACGGGCGTCTCGCTATGGTCGCTCACCCATCCATTGTCCCAAACGTCAGGGACGGTCGACCCACTGGTCCGTGCCGGGGACCAGCACAGACGCCCCTGCGGTGAGTTCTGCGAGCAGCGCTTCGAGGCGTTTCTCCTCGGCCGGCGGGGCCCCGATCCGCAGGGTCACGGCGGCCCCGTAGGTGGTGTCGAGGACGGCCACCCCGGACGATCGAAGGTCGGTCTCGAGGCGGCCGGAGGCGTCGTACGGAACCTCGATCGAATACTCCCGGACGAGCTCTCGCCTCACCGTCCCGACCTCGGCCAACGCGGTCCGGACGGCGTCCGAGTAGGCCCTCACCAGTCCTCCTGCACCCAACAGCGTCCCGCCGAACCAGCGGGTCACCACGGCGACCGTGTCCGAGACTCCCGCGCCGCGGAGCACCTCGAGCATCGGGGCGCCCGCGGTGCCGGCCGGCTCACCGTCGTCGTTGGAGCGCTCGACGGGCTGGGGGGGAGGGCCGATCACGAAGGCGGAGCAGGTGTGGCGGGCGTCCCAGTGCTGCTTGCGCAGCCGCTCGACCACCGCCCGCGCGTCGGTCTCGTCCTCGACCCGGGCGAGCGTGCACAGGAACCGGGAGCGCTTCTCCTCGATCTCGACCGCACCGTCACGGGCGATGGTCAGGTAGTGCGTCACCCCATAGCCCCCATCACCACAGTCCCAGCACGCTGCCGCCGATGCGGATGATGAACCCGGCGACCACGACGATGAAGAAGACGCGTACGAACCCGGCGCCCTTCGCCACCGCCGTCCGCGCCCCGAGGTAGCCGCCGATCAGGTTGCACACCCCCATCACCAGGCCGGTCTTCCACAGCACCGCACCCTGCGGGATGAAGACGATCAGGGCGGCGAGATTGGTGGCGACGTTGGCCATCTTCGCCTTCGCGCTCGCCTCCAGGAACGAGTAGCCCAGGAGGCCGACGAGCCCGATCACCAAGAAGCTGCCGGTCCCGGGGCCCAGAGCGCCGTCGTAGAAGCCGACCGCGAAACCGACCACCATCGCGCCGATCAGGTGCCGGTGGCCGTCGTACCTCAGCTCCGTCGCCTCGCCCAGGGACGGCTTGAAGAGCACCCACGCCCCGACCAGGATCAGCGCGACCAGGACGATGGGCTCGAAGACGGACTCGGGAAGGTACGACGCCACCCCCGCCCCCAGCGCAGAGCCGGCGAACGCGAGGATCATGAGCGGGATGAAGGTCTTCGGGTCCGGGCCCACACGCCGGTAGTAGGTCGCCGCGCTGATCGAGGTGCCGAAGATCGAGGCCAGCTTGTTGGTCGCCAGGATCTGCACCGGCGCGGCGCCGGGGAGGAACAGCAGCAGCGCGGGGAGCTGGATCAGCCCGCCTCCGCCGACCACCGCGTCCACATAGCCGGCGGCCAGGGCCGCGAGCGCGAGAAGGGCAAGTACGTTCAGCGTCTCCTCGGGCACGAGCGCAGGTTACGTGGCCGGATGCTCACCGAGTTAACTCGGTTCAGCCGGCCCACCACCCACGGCCCCCGAACGCATCGGGATAGCCGCCGTAGGTGTTCGACGTACGCCGCGCAGTCCTGTCGCCGAGATAGGAGCCGACGACGGCGGCGCCGAGGTCGTCCAGCTCGGGCGCGACGACGCGGCCCTCGACGCGGCGGGCCATGGAGTCGATGAATCGGGCCAGACCGGGATCGTCACCGAGGCGGAAGAAGGTCGTCTGGGCGCCGAGGCGACGGGAGTTCTCCAGCTCTTCGACCGACCGCGCGATCGTCACCGGATGGGGCGGGTAGGAGAACCAGACGTCGCCGCCCGGCTCCAGGTGGGCGGTGGGCTCGCCGTCGGTCACGATCAGGAGCACCGGCTGGGCGCCGGGGTGCTTGCGGAAGTGCCGGTTGGCCAGCAGCAGCGCGTGGTGCAGGTTGGTGCCCTTGTCCCAGATCGCGTCGAGGGCGGTCAGCTTCTCGATCTCCATCGTCTGGGCATAGCGGCCGAACGAGATCAGCTGCAGGTCGTCATTGCGGAACCGGCTCTTGATCAGGGTGTGCAGGGCCAGCGCGGTCCGCTTCATCGGCACCCACCGGCCATCCATCGCCATCGAGAAGCTGGTGTCGACCAGAAGGGCGACCGCTGCCTGCGTACGCGCCTCCGTCTCCTGCACCTCGATGTCGTCGACGCTCAGGCGCACTCCGGGGCCACGCCGGCCCTCGCCGACCTCCCGGATGACGGCGTTCGTGATCGTGCGAGGTACGTCCCAGGGTTCGGTGTCGCCGAAGGCCCAGGGCCGTGAGGAGCCGGAGAGGTCACCCGCCGCACCGGCACGCTGCAGGTCGCGTTCGCCCTGCCGTCCGGAGAGCCGCTGGGCGACGTCTCGGAGCAGGGCCTTGCCGAGCTGGCGCATCGCCTTCGGGGTCAGCCGGAGGTCGCCGTCGGAGCCCCGCTCGAGCTGGCCGGAGTCGCGCAGCGCCTGCTCGAGCTCCTGCAGGGTGCGCGCGTCGACCGCGGCCTGGTCGCCGAGCTGGCGGGAGAGGGCGTCGAGGTCGATGTCATCGAGCCGCGAGCCGGCGTAGGACTGCTGGAGCTGCTCGGAGAGCTGGTCGAGCTCGGCGATGTCCTGCAGCACGCCGGTTCCGTCACCGAGTCCCAGGCCCTCGCCGCCGCCGAACTCCTCGGAGCCGTACCAGTCCTCGCCGGGCCGTGCTGCCTGCAGGTTGGCGTCGAGCTGGGCCATCTGCTCCATCAACGCCGGCGACCCGAACGCCTGCGCCGAGAGCTCCATCAGCTCGCGTCGCTGCTCGGCCGACATCGAGTTGAGCATCCGCTGGGCGGCCGCCGAGCGCTGCGCGAGGGTGTCGAGCAGCTCGTCGATGTTCTGCGGGTTCTCGGGGAAGTGCTGGCCGTGCTTGGCCATGAACTCCTCGAAGTCCTCCTGGGAGTCCTCACCGCGATTGTGCTTGTCGAGGAGCTCGTTGAGGTCCCGGAGCATCTCCGCGATCGCCTCGCGGTCCTCGTCCGTGGCCCCTTCGAGCGCCTGTTTCATCCCGGCGAACCGCTGGTCGAGGAGCTCGCGGCCGAGCAGGTCCTTGATCTCCTCGTAGGCCTCGCGGGCCTCGCGCGAGGTCCAGTCGTAGGAGGCGAGCTCGCTGACCGCGGCGGCGGTGTTCGGCGAGAGGTTGTCGATCTGCATCTCCCGGAAGGCGCGGTCGCCGTCGTCCATGGTGACGTCGCGGGCCAGCTGCTTGCGCTCCTCCAGGACCGCCCTGTCCAGCAGCTCCCGCACCTGCTCGAGGGTGCCGTCGAGGTTGTGCCGCTGCAGCAGTTCGCGGCGCCGCTCGGCGACCTGCCGGGCGAGGTCGTCGAGCCCGCGCTGGTCCTCTCCCCCGCGCCGCAGGAACTCCCGCATCGCCCGCTCGGGCGAGTAGCCCGACATCACGTCCTCGCCGATCGCGTCCAGCGCCTCGGCGATGTCGACCGGCGGCGCGAGCGGGTCACCCCCGGCGTACTTCTTGTAGCGGCTCATGGTGTGCCGCCGGCCGGATCAGCCATAGATCGTCTCGCCGCCCTCGGTGTCCTTGCCGATCTTCCTCGCCAGGAACAGGCCTTCCAGGGCGAGCTCGATGGCGCTGGCGAGCTGGCCGTCGTTCTTGGGACCGCCGGTGGCCGCGTAGACGCGGTCGCCGATCTGGTCGTAGAGGTCGGACTCGCCCAGGACCGGCAGGCCCTCCAGGAAGGCGCGGGCGGAGATCTTGGTGCCGGTGGTGACCATCCGGCCGTCCTCGATGGCGTCGATGAGGAGCGCGAAGTCGAGGCCCCGGAAGGACTTGCGGACGGTCTCGGCGATGGCCGTACGCAGCAGGTGGGTGAGGATCTCGGCCTCGCGGCCCTCCTCGCCGGACTCGAACTCGATCTTGCCGGAGAGCACTTCGACGGCCGTCTCCAGATCGACGAGACGAGCGACCGCATCGGGCTCCCCCGCCACGGTGGCACGGTGCAGCGCCGCGGCGGCGACGGTCTCCGCGCCCGCGATCGAGAAGCGTGCCGAGACCCCGGAACGCTGGTCCACCGCGGAGGAGGCACGCAGGTGGCGGGTGAAGACGGCGAGGATCTCGAGCAGGTGGTCGGGTACGTCGGCGACCAGGGCGGCCTCCTGCCGGATGACCGCCATCTCCGCGTCGAGCTCGCGCGGGTAGTGGGTGCGGATCTCGGCGCCGAAGCGGTCCTTCAGCGGGGTGATGATCCGGCCTCGGTTGGTGTAGTCCTCCGGGTTCGCCGAGGCCACCACCAGGAGATCCAGAGGCAGCCGCAGCACGTAGCCGCGGATCTGGATGTCGCGTTCCTCCATCACGTTGAGCATCGCGACCTGGATCCGCTCGGCCAGGTCGGGCAGCTCGTTGATCGCGACGATGCCGCGGTGGGAGCGCGGGATCAGGCCGAAGTGGATCGTCTCCGGGTCGCCGAGCGAGCGCCCCTCGGCGACCTTCATCGGGTCGACGTCGCCGATCAGGTCGGCGACGGAGGTGTCGGGGGTGGCCAGCTTCTCCGAGTAGCGCTCGGAGCGGTGCTTCCACGCGATCGGCAACGCCTCACCGGCGGTCGCGGCCAACCGCTGGGACCCCACGCTGACGGGCTCATAGGGGTGCTCGCCGAGCTCGGATCCCTCGATGACCGGGGTCCATTCGTCGAGCAGTCCCACCAACGTACGCAGCAGCCTGGTCTTTCCCTGACCACGCTCGCCCAGCAGGACGACGTCGTGGCCGGCGATCAGGGCACGCTCGAGCTGCGGGATGACGGTCTCTTCCAGCCCGTGCAGTCCGGGCCAGGGGTCCTCTCCGGCTGCCAGCTTCGCCAGCAGGTTGTCCCGGATCTCCTCGCGGAGCGACTTGAACACATGGCCGCTGGCGCGCAGCTGGCCGAGGGTGCTGATCGTGGGTGCGGCAGTCACGGACGCAACGCTACGCCGCTGCTCAACCCCTGGGCGGCCTCGGCGTCGACATCCCGATCCGCGGATGCGGCCGACCCGACGCTGGCGAGGAGATCCTCGACGCGCTCCCGGGTCAGCGCGGTGCGGTCCAGCTCCCCCACCTCGTCCAGGATCGCGACGACCTCGTGGAGCGTCGCCCGGGCCTGCGCGACGCGGTCGGTCTCGCGCTCGATCACGGCGCGGCGCACGAGGACGTTGGCCTCACCCCACCGGTTGCGCTCCTCGAGGCGGTGGGCCAGCTCCAGTCGCAGATGGGTCTCGGCCTCGGCGTGGCGCCGCAGGCCGATCAGCGCATCGACCAGGGTCATCCGCGGCGAGGCGGAGGAGTCGACGTCGACGGACGCGTAGCCGATCTCCTCCTCGACCAGCCGCACGGCGTCCTCGTAGCGCTCCATCCGGACGTAGACCTCGGCCAGCCCGATCAGGCTGGCGCGGGCACGGTCGTCCATCCCGGCCGCGTCCGCGACGGCGTACGCCTCCTCGAGGACCGCGACGGCCTCGTCGAGGGAGCCGATCATGCTCAGCGCCTGGCCGCAGTTGGACAGCGCCATCTCCAGACCGGCCGCGATCCCGGCCTCACGGAACACCTCGGCGGCGTCACGGAACTCCGAGATCGCCCGCGTCAGGTCACCGACCCGCGCCCGGCTGATCCCGAACTGGTTGCGGATGTAGGCCGCGTCGACGCGCTGACCGGCGCGGAGAGCGGCGTCGAGACCGAGCTCCTGAAGGGGGACGGTCTCGGCCGGCGGATGCCGCATCGAGAGGCTGAACATCTTGTTGACCAGCTGGTAGGCGGGACCCAGCAGCCCCGCGCGCACGGCGAGACGTACGGCGCTGCCCATGGTCAGCCACTCCCGGTCACCCCAGGCGCGGGCCTGCTGCGAGGTGGCGAAGCTCAGTGGCGTCACGCCGTCGACGACCGGGTCGAGGCTCATCAGCCGGAAGGACCGGCCGTCGGCCTCGGAAGCAGCGACCAGGGAGTGGGTGTACCAGCTCACCAACCGCAGCAGCGCCTCGCCGGACTCCTCCTCGGAGCCCATCTCCAGGGCGTAGTCGCGGATCAGGTCGTGGAGGACGAAGCGTCCGGGGCGGTGCTCGCGGACGAGGTTGGCGTCGACCAGCTTGTCGACCAGACGTCGGGCGGCGGCGATGTCGACGGCGAAGAGCGCCGCCATCGCGGGCATCCCGATCTCGTGGCCCGGGCGGAGGCCGAGGAGGCGGAAGGCACGCCGCGACTCCTCGTCGAGGGAGTCGTAGGACCAGGAGAAGACCGCGCGCAGGTCGGAGATGGGGTCGAGCGGTGCCTCCAGCGCCGCCAGCCTGCTGGTCTCGCCGTCGAGCTCGGCGACCAGGTCGGTCAGCGGGAGATCGGGGTAGCGGCTGCAGCGCTCGGCCGCGACGGCAAGAGCCAGCGGCAGGTGTCCGCACCTGTCCGCCAGGGCACGTACGTCCGCCTCGTCGGCCACCCGGTCGATGAGCCGTTGCTTCAGGAAGGCCGCCGACTCCCTCGGGGCGAGCGTGTCCAGCGCGAGCCGGCGGGCGCCTTCCCTGGTCGCCAGGCCACGCAGCTGGCTCCGGCTGGTCACCAGCACCAGCGAGTCACCACCCGGCAGCAGCGGTCGCACCTGGGTGGAGTCACGAGCGTTGTCGAGCATGAGCAGCATGCGCCGCTGCGCGAGGGTCGTACGCAGCAGGGCCGATGCCGCGTCCACCTCGGACGGCACCGAGGCGGCGTCGACGCCGAGACCGATGAGCAGGGTCGTGAGCGCCTGGGCGTGAGAGAGCGGCTCGCCCGGCCCGAATCCGCGCAGGTCGATGAAGAGCTGACCGTCGGGGAAGTGCTCGGTCCGGGCACGAGCCCAGTGCACCGCGAACGCGGTCTTCCCCACCGCACCGATGCCGTGCACGGCGACCACGCTCGGCCAGCCGGCGTCGTGGAAGATCGTCACCGCGTCGAGCAGGCGGAGCTCGGCCTCGCGACCGGAGAAGCTGGGGATGTCGGCCGGGAGCTGTCTCGGGACCATGTCCTCCTCCGAGACGCGCTGCGCGGGCACGGTCGCCTGCCCTGGGGAGACCTCGACGTCCGGGGCCGGCGAGGGGCCGGCCAGCAGCCGGGTGAACGTGGAGCGCAGCTCCGCGCCGGGGTCGGCGCCGAGCTCGTCGGCCAGCCGAGCCCGGACCTCCTCATAGGTCTCCAGCGCTTCGGCCGTACGCCCCGCGGCGTCCAGCGCGTCCAGCATCACGACCCACAGGGACTCGCGCAGCGGATGATCGCCGACCACCCGGCGGACCTCGGCGACCGCCTTCGCGGCCCGCCCGGCGGCGATGTCGAGCTCGGCGCGACGCTCCAGCGCGGCGAGGTAGCGGTCGACCAGCCACGGGCGGGTGCGTTCGGCCAGCGCCTCACCGGCGGGTTCGTCGAACGGCTCGGCGCGCCACAGCTCGATGGCCTCCTCGAGCCGGTCATAGGCCTGTGGTCCCTCGGCCGCGTCGAGCAGGTCGATGAACGCGAGCGCGTCCACCGAGGAGCGGGGCAGGTCGAGGATGTAACCGCCCGCGGCGCGGCGTACGACCTCCTTGCCGAGCACACGACGCAGCCGCCCGATGTAGGTGTGCAGGCTGCCACGCGGGTTGTCGGGAAGCTCCTCGCCCCAGATCCGGTCGGCGAGCAGGTCGGCGGAGACCGGGGTGCCGGCCTCCAGAGCCAGCAGCGCCAGGAGCGTGCGCGGGCGTCGCCCCGGGACCTCTACGGGCTCGCCTGCGCGCGTGACGACCAACGGGCCCAGCAGACAGATGCTCACATCCGTCACCGAAGCACCCCCGCCGTCCCGAGCCGTATGCGCTTGAGAGCCACCCCCACACCATAGTCGGGGCACTCCGGGCCCACGACGAGAATGCGTCCTTTCCGGTACACAATGGGCGCATGTCCCCCTTCGGCCGCACCGCCAACGGTTCGCCCCTGCCCCAGGAGTGCCCGTGCGGCAGTGGCCTGCGCTATGCGCTGTGCTGCCACCGGCTGCACCGTGGCGGTGCCCTGGCCGAGACGCCGGAGGAGCTGATGCGCAGCCGCTATGCGGCGTACGCCCTCGGGGACTGGGACTACATCTTCCGCACCTGGCATCCGGGGACCCGCCCCGACGATCTGGGCGTGGCCGCACCCGACGCGCGGCTGACCTGGACGGGGCTGGAGATCGAGGGCTCCGGGCTCGATGACGCCACCCACGGCTGGGTGGCTTTCCGGGCGTCCTACCAGGCGCCGTCGGGCGCCGGAGTGCTCGCCGAGCACAGCCGGTTCGAGGTGCGTGCCGGACGGTGGCTCTACGTTGATGGCGACATCGCGGATCAATGACCAAACGCAAGCATTCGCGTGAGTTTGAGGCTGACAGTGGAGAAACTGTTGCCGATATGTGGACGCGACCGGGTCCGGCACGACAGACTCTGACAAGTGACCACTGACGCGACCGAGGACCTGACCGGTCTCGAGCCATCGGCGCGCTCGCTCTTGGACGCGGTCATCGCGATGTCGAGCGAGCTCGACCTGAGCGCCATGCTCGAGAGGATCACCCGCTCCGCCTGCGAGCTGACCGGGGCGGGCTACGGCGCCCTCGGCGTCCTCGACCTCGACGGCGAGCTGCAGAACCTGATCACCTACGGCAACCAGCAGGAGCCGACGCTGCAGGTCGTCGGCAAGAGCCGCGGTCGCCGCGCCCGCCTCGACACGGACGGCGACAGCGATGCCGCCCTCGAAGCCGAAGCCGCCGGCGGGGACACCGTCCCGCGCGAACAGCTCCGGATGATCGCACCCCGCACCGACGACGGCGGTGGCAGCCACGCGCTGCGTACCGGCGACCCCGGCAAGCGCAAGTTCATCGAGGTGCCGCTGCGCATCGACGACCACGACTTCGGCCACCTGCTCCTGTCCGAGAAGGTCGGCGGTGCCGACTTCACCACCCACGACGAGCAGCTCGTCGTCGCTCTCGCCCGCGCCGCCGGCGCCCAGATCGACAAGGTGCGCGAGCTCGAGCTCAGCGAGCAGCGCCGCAAGTGGCTCGAGGCGAGCGCCGAGCTCAGCCGTGCCCTGACCCCGCCGCTGGACCACCTGGTCGCGCTCGAGCGGATGTGCGAGACCGCGCTTCCGCTGATGCGCGCGATCGGGGTCGGCGCCGGCACCCGCATCGAGCACGGTCTCGTCTCCGGTGTCGCTGCCGCGCCCGGTCAGGAGGAGCGGGTCCGGGCGGTGACCGAGAAGGTCCCGCTGCTGATCGACCGTCGCATCGTCGAGCCGCTCGACCTCGAGGTCGACGGGCTCCATGTCGTGGTCGCTCCGGTGCGCTCCTCGCTGGCCGGGCGCGGCGCCCTGCTGGCGATCTACGACAAGGCCTGTGCCGCTCACGACGAGCACGAGCGCGAGCTCTTCTTCGGCTTCGCCGGCCAGGCCGCCCTCGCCCTGGACCGCCTCCGCGCGGTCGAGGACCGGGCCGACCTCGCCGTCATCACCGACCGCGACCGGATCGCCCGCGACCTGCACGACGTGGTCATCCAGCGCCTCTTCGCGATCGGGCTCCAGCTCGAGACCCTGGGCCGCAACCCGCAGCGGGTCGAGGACCTGCCCAAGCGGCTCTCGGAGCAGGTCGACGCGCTGGACCAGACCATCAAGGACGTACGCGGCTCCATCTTCGACCTCAGCAACCACGACGCCTCCTCGCTGCGGGCCCAGGTGCGCGACGTCATCCGCGAGTACGCGGGCGTCATGGACTTCACCCCGGAGATCAAGATCACCGGGCCGGTCGACACCGCCGTGCCTGAGGCGGTCCGCAACCACCTGCTCCCGGTGCTGCGCGAGGCGGTCTCCAACCTCGCCCGGCACGCCCAGGCCCACAGCGCCCAGATCGAGCTCACCCTTCAGGACGACGAGATCAGGCTGGTCGTACGCGACGACGGCAGCGGCGTCCCCGACGAGGCCGAGGAGAGCGGGCTGAAGAACGCCCGCGTCCGCGCGGTCCAGCTCGGCGGTCAGCTCGAGATCGGGCCGTGCTCCCCCAGCGGGACCGAGCTGATCTGGCAGGTGCCGATCACCGCTGGGGTCTGAGGGTCAGTTGCCCTTGCGGGGGTGGAGGAGCTCCTTGGCCATCAGCGCCGCCTGCGTGCGCCGCTGCACACCGAGCTTGGCCAGGATGCTGGAGACGTAGTTCTTGACCGTCTTCTCGGCCAGGAACATCCGCCCGGCGATCTCCCGGTTGGTCAGGCCCTCGCCGATGAGCGCGAGCAGGCGCTTCTCCTGGGGCGTGAGCGCCTGCATCTGCGGCGACTCGCCATCGGGGTTGCGCATCTTCTCCATGACCTTCGCGGTCATCAGCGGGTCGAGCAGCGAGCCGCCGCCGGATACGGTGCGGATCGCCTCGACCAGGTCGTTGCCGCGGATGTCCTTGAGGACGTAGCCCTTCGCCCCGGCCATGATCGCCGAGAAGAGCGCCTCGTCGTCGTCATAGGAGGTCAGGATGAGCGCGAGCATCTCCGGGTAGGCCGCACGGACCTCACGGCACACCTCGATCCCCGAGCCGTCGGGCAGGCGAGCGTCGAGGACGCACACGTCCGGCCGGAGACGGTCGATGTCCTCGCGTGCCTGGGCGGTGGTGCCGCCCTGGCCGACGACCGCGATGTCGTCATGGCTGTCGAGCAGCGTCGTCAACCCTTGGCGCACGACCTCATGGTCGTCGAGCAGGTAGACCCGGATCGTCCTTGTCTCGGTCAACACCGTCTCACTTCCCCCATTCGTTGAAGGGAGACCACGGTATCGGTCAGCCCCAGTCCGGTCGATGTGTGAGTCATCCACAGTACGGCTTTCGTGCCGCCATGCGGACCAGGCTCCGCGCCTGGCTCTGGGCCGGGCTCTGGGCCAACTGTCGAGTCATCCTCCCGCGCGAGCACCTCACGCGCCAGCGACGCGGCGGTCGCGGTGTCCAGATGGGCCAAAGGTTCATCCAGAACCAGGACCTTGTGCCCTGCCAGCAGCGACCTCGCCACGGCGAGCCTGGCCCGTTCACCGCCAGAGACCTCGGCGGCGCCGTCGCCGAGCCTGGTCTTCAACCCCGCGGGAAGGGCATCGAGCCAGTCGCCGAGACGGGCGCGCCGGATCGCCTGCTCGACCTCGTCGTCGGTCGCTTCGGGCCGGGCCAGGCGCACGTTCTCGACGAGGCTGGAGGCGAACACGTGCGGGTCGTCGTCGACGAGACCGACGATCTTCCGTACGTCCTGAGGGTCCAGGTCGCGGGTGGACCGGCCGCCGAGCGTGATCGTGCCGGTGTCCGGGTCGAGGAAGCGCAGCAGCAGCGCGGCCAGGGTGCTCTTCCCGGAGCCTGAGGGGCCGACGATGCCGATCCGCGCGCCCGGCTCGACGTGCAGGTCGGGGATCTCGACGGCCGGGCCACCGCCGGGTTGGGCACCGCCGGGGTGGGCAGTGACATCGGTGATCGTGATCGTGGTGTCGTCGGCGGGCCGCTCCGGGTGCTCCGGGGCCTCGACCGCCGGCGGGCGGCTGGTGAGGTCGTCGAGACGGCGCTGCGCGGCACGGGTGCGGGCCCGGGCCGCGCCGGCGTCGGCGAGGGTCGCCGCGGGCTCGGCGAGCGCCAGCGGGACCAAGGTGAGCAGCGCGAGCATCGGACCGTCGCCGACGGTCGCGTAGGCAGCGGTCGCGGCGACCGCCCCGCCGGCGGTGACCAGCACGATGGCCTTGGCCAGCGAGGACGCCGCCGCCGCTGTCGTGGTCGCCCTGGTGGCAGTGCCGGCCAGGTCGTCGAGGGTCCGCAGCACGGGCTCACCGGCCTGCCACATCCGGCGCTCGGTCGCCGTCTGGGTCGCCTCGACCACCTGCTCGGACACCCTCGCCCGCACCGTGACCGAGACGTTCTCGGCACGTGCTGCACCTGCGTACGCAATCCCGAAGGCGGCGCCCGCCGCCAGCACCGTGGCCGTCGTGAAGGCCGCCGCGACCGGGTCGATGAGCATGGTCGCCAGGACCGCGAGGGCCGCCACGACGGCGTACTCCCGGATCGGCAGCCGCACGCGCAGCTCTTCGTCGAGCACCGCGTCGACATCGTCGACGACGCTGGCCAGGACGTCTCCGCGGCGACCGGGGAGCGCGCCGGGCACCAACGGCACCAGCGCGTCGTAGATCTCCACCCGTCGCCTGGCCAGCAGCCGCAGCGCACTGTCGTGCGACCACAACCGCTCCAGGTAACGCAGCACCGGCCGCGCGATCCCGAACGTACGCACCCCCACCATCGCCGCCACCAGCGTCATGATCACCGGGTGGTGGGAGGCCTTGATGATCAGCCATCCCGCCAGCGCCGTCAGCGCCACCCCCGACGCCCAGCTCAGCCCACCGACCACCGCCGACCCCCACAGCGCCACCCGCGCCGAATCCTCACTTTTGGCAGCCGAATCGGTAGTTGTGGCGGCCGAATCGGTAGTTGTGGGGAACGAAACTCCACTTTCGTTCGCCACAACTGCGGTCTCGGCAGCCACTTCTACGGTCTCGCTCACCAAAGGTGCAGTTTCGGCCGCCACTTCTGCGGTTTCGGCGGGGAGGGTGATGACCTGGTCGGCGATGTCGATGAGGGCCGGGCGGTGGGCTACGAGGACGACGGCGCGGTCGCGGGCGAGGTCGGTGACGGTGTCGGCGATGATCCGTTCGGTGTCGGGGTCGAGATGGGCGGTGGGCTCGTCGAGGAGGACCCAGGAACGATCGGAGAGTACGACGCGGGCCAGCGCCAGCCGGGCTCGCTCACCGGCCGAGAGCGAGCGGCCGTCCTCGGCGAGGTCAGCACCGAGACCACCGGAAAGCTCGGCGATCCGGTCGGCGAGCGCGACCCTCTTCAACACCTGCCACAGGTCGCTCTCGGTCGCCCCCGGCGACCCCAGACGCAGGTTGTCGGCGATGGTCCCGCTGACGAAGACCGGGCGCTGGGGCAGATACGCGAACCGTCGCCGCCACTCCTCGCCCGCGGCCGGGGTCTGGCCGTCGAGCTCGACGGCACCGTCGTACGTCTCCTGCAGCCCCGCGATCGTCGCCAGCAACGTGGACTTCCCACAACCGCTCGGGCCGACGATCGCGGTGATCCCCCGGTCGGGGACCGTCGCGGAGACCGGCGCCAGAGCGGGCCGCTCGCGGTCCGGGTAGGTCAGTCCCACCTCGTCGAGAGACATGCCGAGGCGTCGCTCCCGTCGGTCGAGATGGCAGTCGGCGACGTCTCGCGAGGAGAGGTCTGCGGTGGCCTCGAGGGTGGCGGTGCCCTCGGCGGCCGCATGGAACTCGGTGCCGACGCGACGCAGCGGCCAGTAGGCCTCGGGGGCCAGCAGCAGGACCACGAGCGCCGTCTGCAGGTCGACCGCGCCGGCGGCGAGCCGTACGCCGATGATCACCGCCACCAGGGCGACGGAGATGGTGGCGACGAGCTCGAGCACGGCCGAGGAGGCGAACGCGATCTTCAGGGTCTCGAGGGTGCGGCGGCGGTAGCTGTCGGTGATCTTGGCGATCACACGCGACTGGGCCGTGGCGCGGCCGAAGGCGACCAGGGTCGGCAGGCCCTTCATCACGTCGAGGAAGTGACCGGCCAGGGCCGACATCGCTCGCCACTGGCCGGCCGCCTGGTCACGCGTGGCCAGGCCGACCAGCACCCCGAAGATCGGGATCAGCGGCAGCGTGAGCCCCACGATGAGACCGCTGAGCGGGTCGGTCCAGGCGATCACCGCGAGCACCATGACGGGCAGCACGCACGCCAGCACCAGCGCAGGCACGTAGCGCGTCAGGTACGGCTCGGCCGCTGAGACCCCGCGCGTGGCCAGCGCCGAGAGCGAGCCCGAGCTCCCCGACCGGCCGCGCAGGATCGCGCCGACCACCCGACGCCGCAGGTCCGCGCCCACGACACCGGCGGAACGGGCACCGGCCACGTCGGAGACGACCCCGACGACGGCCCGCCCGGCGAAGACGGCCACGACCGCCAGCGCCCAGCCGCTCACCGACCCCGTGCCACGGATCGCGGAGATGAGCAGTCCGGTGACGGCGTACGTCTGGACGATCAGCAGCACCGCCCCCAGCATCCCCGCCGCAACCACCACGGCCAGCGGCCGGCGGGCGACGGTCAGCTGGGCGCGAAGGCGAGGGTCGTTCGGACGCATGTCAATGAGCGGCGGGGATGTGATGGATCGAGATCCGCTTGCGGAAGATCCAGTACGTCCAGGCCTGGTAGCCCACCACGATCGGCGTGAACACCGCCGCGACGATGGTCATCAGCTTCAGCGTGTAGGGCGTCGCCGCGGCGTTCGTGGTGGTCAGCGAGTTCGCGACGTCGGTGCTCGAGGGCATCACGTCGGGGAAGAGCCCCACGAAGAGCCCGGCCACGGCCAGCCCGATCGCGACGAAGGTGCCGGCGAAGGCGAACCCCTCCCGACCGACGTACGCAGCCGCCAGCCCACCCACGAGCGCCAGAGCGGCCAGGACGAAGATCACCGCGGTCGCGACATTGCCGGTGAGCACCTGCGTCCAGATCAGGAACACGACGGCGAGCACGGCCGCGACGACCCCTGCCTTGAGCGCCAGCGCGCGAGCCCGGCCGCGGATCTCGCCGTCGGTCTTGAGCGCGATGAACATCGCCCCGTGGGTCACGAACAACGAGAGCGTGACGAGTCCACCGAGGAGACCGTAGGGGTTGAGCAGGGTCAGCACTGTGCCGGTGAACTCGAAGTCGGCGTCGATCGGCACGCCGCGCACGATGTTGGCGAAGGCCACGCCCCACAGGAACGCCGGGACGTAGGACCCGAAGATCACCGCGCGGTCCCACCACCCGGCCCAGGTGACCGAGGGCCGCTGGTGGCGATACTCGAAAGCGACGCCACGCACGATCAGCGCGATCAGGATGAGGAACAGCGGCAGGTAGAAGCCGGAGAACAGCGTGGCGTACCACTCCGGGAACGCCGCGAACGTCGCCCCTCCGGCGGTCAGCAGCCAGACCTCGTTGCCGTCCCAGACCGGCCCGATCGTGTTGATCATGACGCGCCGCTCGCGGTCGTCGCGGGCCAGCACCGGAAGCAGCATGCCGACGCCGAAGTCGAAGCCCTCGAGGACGAAGTAGCCGATCCACAGCACCGCGATGAGGCAGAACCAGATTGTCGTGAGTTCCATCGCAGGCTCCTCAGTACGCGAAGTTCATCGGCTCGTCGGCATCCGAGTCGGAGCCGCGCAGGGAGGGGTCGGGTGGCTCGACGAACGGGTCGGGACCCTTCTTCACATACTTGATGAGCAGCCCGACCTCGACGACCGCGAGCACGGCGTAGAGCAGCGTGAACCCGATCAGCGACATCCACACCTCCCAGGGCTCGACGCCCGGCGAGACCCCGTTGGCGGTGGTCAGAACCCCGAAGACCACCCACGGCTGACGCCCCATCTCGGTGAAGATCCAGCCCATCGAGTTGCCCAGCAGCACCATCACCGGCGCGGAGATCGCCAGGGCAGGCAGGACGCGTCCGACCAGCCCCGAAGGCGTACGCCCCCGGCGGGTCAGCCACAGGACCGCGAAGCCGACGAGACTGCCGACCACGCCGAGCCCCATCATCCAGCGGAAGGTCCAGTAGGTGACCGGGATGTTGGGGGTGTAGTCGCCCGGCGAGTAGTAGGTCGCACCCGGCGTCGAGCCGTACGTCTCCCGGTACTTCTCCTGCAGGTCGTAGATGCCCTCGACCTTGCCGTCGAAGGTGCCGGTGCCGAGGAAGGAGAGCACGCAGGGCACCTCGAGCGCCCACTTCTCGTGCTTCCCGTCGCGGGTGCCGATGGTCAGGATCGAGAACGGCGCACACGAGTCCGAGGTCTCCCACAGCGCCTCCGCAGCCGCCATCTTCATAGGCTGCACCTCGGTCATGATCTTGCCCTGGATGTCACCCGAGACCGCCACGCCGATCCCCGAGATGGCCATCACCCACGCAGCGAGCACCATCCCGCGGCGATACATCGGACGCTCGGCGTTGTCCTTCCCCGGCCGGCGCAGGTAGAGCCAACCCAGGATGCCGAGCATGAACGCGGCCGAGGTCAGGTACGCCGCGAGGATGACGTGCGGGAACGTGCCCAGCTGCACCTTGTTGAACATCACCGCCCAGAAGTCGGTGAGCTCGGCGCGGCCGGTGACCTCGTTGAACTTGTACCCGACCGGGTGCTGCATCCAGGAGTTGGCCGCCAGGATGAACCACGACGACGCCAGGGTGCCGAGGTGCACGATCCACATGCACGCGTTGTGCAGCGCCCGCGGCAGCTTGTCCCAGCCGAAGATCCACAGGCCGAGGAAGGTCGACTCCAGGAAGAACGCGAGCAGCGCCTCGATCGCCAGCGGAGCACCGAAGACGTCTCCGACGAAGCGGGAGTAGTCCGACCAGGTCATCCCGAACTGGAACTCCTGCACGATCCCGGTGACCACACCGAGCGCGAAGTTGATCAGGAAGAGCTTCGCGAAGAACTTCGTCAGCCGAAGCCACTCAGGGTTCTTCGTACGCAGCCAGATCGTCTCCAGCACGGCGACGAGCATGGTGAGTCCCACCGTGAGCGGGACGAACAGGAAGTGGTAGACGGTCACGATGCCGAACTGCCACCTGGCTAACTCCAGGACGCTGTCCACGTCAGTCACTATGTCACTGCTGTCCCACGCACCTCAGCACCCCCTCCGATGGGGGTCATTTCTTGTGAGCCACCGCACCTCGGTCGGGTAGCAGACACAAAGAAACCCGGCCGCCCTGGGCTCGAGGTCACGACCGCGGGGGGATGATCGCGACCTCGAGTCCGGGACGGCCGGGCTCTGTGGTCTTCGTGTCACCAGGACCGCAACAGATGGGGGAGCTGATGCGGCGACCTGGTGTCACTCAGTGGTGCTGCACAGGCCAAGGTGTACCTCAGCCCGTGAGATCACTATCTCATCATCCAGGGCCAGACGTTGCGGTCTCAGGCGGACTGTTTACGTACTGTAAACAGGTAACCTGCGTATCAGTAGACCGAATACGCGGGCGATACAGCGTCCCCACAGAAAATCAGGTATGCATTTGGATGTACCTTGAGGTAGGGGGTGAGCATGCCGGATCGCGAAGGTGTCCTCGCGCGGGTCGTCGACGAGGTCATCGACTACGTCGGCGCAGGCCTGAGCGTCCATCTGGTCGGCCCCCGCGGATCCGGACGCAGCGAGCTCTGCTCCCTGGTCGCCAACCGGCTCGAGGACGAGGGCCGATCCGTGCTCCAGATCAGCGGCCACCGCGCCTGGCAGAACGAGCCGTTCGCCGCGCTGACCGCGGCCGGCATCGGCAGCGCGACCCCCACCGGCCCCCGCCGCACCGTCGGCGAGATGACCACGGCGCTGACCAAACAGCTCGGCAACGGCACCGTGCTCGTGGTCGATGACGCCGACGCGCTCGACACCTACTCGGTCGGCGCCCTGCGCAACATCCACCGCCAGCGACGACTCCTGGCCGTGACCAGCAGCCGCCATCAGCATCCCGTCGCCGAGAACACGCTGATGCTCGGCATCGCCCCGTCGGTCCAGGTGCGCTCCCCCGCGCTCGAGGTCGACGAGGTGCACGAAGTGTGCCGGGAGATCCTCGGCGGCCCGGTGGAGGCCGGGTCCCTGGCCCGGATCGCGATGGCGACCGGCGGCCTGCTCGGCCTGGTCCGGGCCATCGCCACCGTCGGGCCGCGGGCAGGAGTGCTGGAGCAGCTGGACGGGCTGTGGCGGCTGCCGCGGCGTACGGGCTGGGCTCCGGAGCTGGCCTCGGCCGTCGAACCGCTCGTCGCCGGGCTCGACCAGGACGCCTGGGACGGCGCCACCGCGCTCGCGGTGACGGGTCCGGTGCCGCTGGACGAGGCCGAGAAGATGCTCGAGCGCAACGTCCTCGACGCGCTCTTCGCCCACGGCCTGGCACGGCACAGCGAGGACGGCCCGGGCAGCGGGGTCGTGGGCCTCTACCCGCCGCTCATCGGCGACTACCTGATCACCGAGGGCTCCGCGTTCGGGCTGGTGATCGCCCGCAACCACCTCGCCGCCGAGCAACCGCTCCTCGACTACGCCACCCACCGGCCCCGCGGCGCCGACGCCGCCGTGCTCCACCAGCGCTCGCTGCGCCAGATGGCCGACGAGGTGACCCGCGCACGCCGGTCCTGGACCGAGATGCCCTCGGCGGAGACGGCGCTGCCGCTGCTGGTCGCACTCCGCAACACGGCCGCGCCCAGGGACCAGATCGAGGAGGTCGAGCGGCGCACGCCGCTGACCGACACCCAGGAGTCGGCCTGGATGCTGGCCTGGTTCGCCACCTGGAAGGCGGTCGAGCTGGGCGACCTGAACGCCGCCAAGGGGGTGCTCGACGACGGGCTGAAGCGGCTGCCCACCTTCGCCGCGACGCTCGAGGCCTCCCGCGCCCATCTGCAGTTCCAGACGGAGTACGTCCCCGAGGTACCCACGGTCGAGCCCGACCCGCGCGACACGGTCGGTCCCGAGATGCTCGGCGTCGTCGCCGCCGAGCGCCTCCTCTCCGCCGGGATGGTCGAGCAGGCACGCAACCTGCTGGAGAGCCAGCACCCACAGAACCCGCAGCCCGCAGGGCTGCATGCCTTCCTCATCGGCCTCGCCGACATGCTCGGTGGCGACCTGGAACGCGGCATCGACTTCGCCCGCGACCAGCTCGAGGCCGCCAACCAGAGCTCCAGCGCCATGCTCATCCAGGCGCACGCCTACCTCTGCGTACTCGGTCTGAGCATCGCCGGCCGGCTGACCGAGGCCAGCCAGGCCGCGTTCCAGAGCCTCTCCTCCTCGAGCGTCGCTGCCTACCGCGACGTCGCCCACACCGGCATCCTGACCCTCGGCGCCGAGATCGCGATGGCGCAGGGCCGCCCCGAGTACGCCCGCAGCCTCGCCTCCCAGATCGGTGGCGCGAAGGTCGCCTTCGGTCCCTGGCCGGGGATGGTGGCCAGCATCATGGCACCGACCAGCGGCCGGATGCCGAGCCTCAAGGAGCTGTGCGAGCTCGTCGGCCAGAGACTCGACGCCGGCTACATCACCGGGGGCATCTTCCTCGCCGTCGAGGCGGTCGAGCGCGGTGCCAACGAGAACAAGCACATCACCCGGGCCGCCAGCCTCGCGGCCGGCACCGAGAGCCCGCTGCTGCAGGGCATGGGGGCGTACGCCGCGACCACCGCGGCCGGCGACATCGACGGCCTCCGCGAGGCGATCGTGAAGCTCGCCGATGCCGGCGCCCTCGTGTTCGTGACCAGAGCCGCGATCTCCCTGGCGATCCTGCAGCGCGAGGCCGGCGACCTGGCCGGCGCCGCCGAGACTCTCGACATCGCGTGGGAGCGTTCCGAGATCTCCGGCAGCCGAGCCGGCATGTTCCGTCGCGCGGCGACCCATATCGGGCTCTCCGGGCGGGAGAGCGAGGTGCTCCGGCTGCTGCCCGAGGGCCCCACCACCGCCTCCCTGGCCGCAGACCTCGAGATGAGCACCCGCACCGTGGAGACGCATCTGCACAACATCAGCCGCAAGACCGGGGTCTCCGGTCGTGAGGACCTCGCCCGGGTGGCCGACACCTGGCTACGACCGGCGCCGAACGGCGACTACTCAGCCGGCGACAGGCACTTCACCAGCGGCTCGTAGAGCTCCTTGCTGGCCTTCTGGTCCGCCTTCGAGAGATCCTCCGGGCTGATCGTGGAGACGTCCTCGGCCTCGACCAGAAGGCGTACCGCCTCGTCGGAGAGGTCCGAGTCGTAGTAGGTCTTCGCCAGGCACGTGGCCTGCTTCTCGGTGACCTGGTCGCCGCTGCTCTGGGTGATCTGTCCCTGGATGTCCTCGACGCTGGGCCGGTCGCCGCCCCCGCTGCCGCCGTCGCCGCCCCCGCATGCGGTGAGCGTGAACAGCGTGATCAGAGAGGCCGCGGCAATGGCCGACCGGCGCGTGCGGGGGTACGCGATCATGACGACGAATCATGACGTACGCCACCCTCCCCCGCTAGGGGGGAGGGTATCCGCGGCCTCAGGAGCTGGTCAGGAAGAAGAGCAGGTCCTGGCGGGTCAGGACACCGACGGGCTTGCCGTCCTCGTGCACCAGCAGCGCATCGGAGGAGCCCAGCGTGTGGGCGGCGTCGTGCGCGTCGGCGCCGGAGCCGATCGAGGGCAGCGGCGGGGACATGTGCTCCTCGACGGGGTCGGTCAGCTTGGCCTTGCCGGTGAACAGTGCCTCCAGCAGGGTCCGCTCCGAGACCGAGCCCGCGACCTCGGCGGCCACGATCGGCGGCTCGGCGCGGACGACGGGCATCTGCGAGACGCCGTACTCCTGCAGGATGTGCACCGCCTCGGCGATCGTCTCGCCGGGGTGGGTGTGGACCAGGTCGGGCAGCCGCCCGGACTTACCGCGCAGCACGTCGCCGACGGTCTGCTTGCCCGCCTCACCGGTCGCGAAGCCGTACTGCGCCAGCCACTCGTCGTTGAACACCTTGGTCAGGTAGCCGCGCCCGGAGTCGGGCAGCAGCACGACGATCACGGCGTTCTCGCCCTCCGGCGTGCCGGCCAGCTCCTCGGCGAGCTGCTTGGCGGCGTAGGCAGCCATGCCGGCGCTGCCGCCGACCAGCATCTGCTCCTCGCGGGCGAGCCTGCGGGTGTAGGCGAAGGAGTCGGCATCGGAGACCTCGATGATCCGGTCGGCGACATCGCGGTCGTACGTCTCCGGCCAGAAGTCCTCACCGACGCCCTCGACCAGATAGGGCCGACCGCTGCCGCCGGAGTAGACGCTCCCGGCGGGGTCGGCGCCGATCACCTGGACGTCAGGGTTCTGCTCCTTGAGGTAGCGGCCGATCCCGGAGATCGTGCCGCCGGTGCCGACGCCGGCCACGAAGTGGGTGATCTTCCCCTCGGTCTGGCGCCAGATCTCGGGGCCGGTCTCCTCGTAGTGGGAGCGCGGGTTGTTGGGGTTGGCGTACTGGTTCGGCTTCCAGGCGCCGGGCTGCGAAGCGAGCCGGTCGGAGACGTTGTAGTAGGAGTCGGGGTGCTCCGGCGGCACCGCGGTGGGCGCGACGACGACCTCGGCGCCGTAGGCCTTGAGCACGTTGCGCTTGTCCTCGCTGACCTTGTCAGGGCAGACGAAGATGCACTTGTAGCCCTTCTGCTGGGCGACCATCGCCAGGCCGACACCGGTGTTGCCGGAGGTGGGCTCGACGATCGTCCCGCCGGGCTTCAGCTCACCGGAGGCCTCGGCCGCCTCGATCATCCGGGTGGCGATGCGGTCCTTCACCGAACCGCCCGGGTTCAGGTATTCCACCTTGGCCAGAACCAGCGGTCCGGCACCGGGTTTCAGAGCCCCGGCGCCGTCCAGTGCACGCCCCAGCCGCACGAGCGGAGTGTTGCCGATAAGGTCGAGAAGCGAGTCCACGTACTCCATGCCGACAGCGTATGTCCACTAGGTGAGATCCCCTATATCCCGATACTGAGTGCCCGGTAGTGGGGCAAAGACTTTAGAGTGGTCCCCGTGGCGAAGAAGAGTCTGGCTCGCAAGACCGCGTACGCCGGCGGTGGAGTTCTGGCCGCGACGGCCGCGTTCGCCGGGGTCCTCGTCGCGGAAGCGGCGCTTGCCGTCAGGGCGACGCACCAGGTCAAGATGCCGGTGGCCCCCTCCCCGACCGGGTGGTACGGAGCGCGGCATCCGGGACGTCCCCTCAGCATCGCGCTGCTCGGGGACTCGAGCGCCGCGGGCTATGGGATGACCGAGGTCGAGGACACGCCCGGCGCCGTCCTCGCCTCCGGGGTCTCCGAGAAGGCGCACCGGCCGGTGCGTCTGCACGACCTCTCCGAGATCGGCGCCAAGTCCTCCGACCTGCACCCGCAGGTCGAGAAGGCGATCGCCGCCGACGCCGACATCGCGGTCATCCTGGTCGGCTCCAACGACGTGATCCGCCGGGTGCGCCCGCGGGTCGCGGTGAGCCACCTCGCCCAGGCCGTCATCCGGCTCCAGGAAGCCGGGGTGCCGGTGCTCGTCGGCACCGTTCCCGACCTCAGCACCGCCACCCCGATCCTGCCGCCGCTGCGGTCGATCATGCGGGCCTGGTCGATCCGTATCGCCGCCGGGCAGATCTTCCACGTCATCCGCGCCGGTGGCCACACCGTGTCACTGGGTGACGTCCTCGGTCCGGCCTTCAAGGCCACCCCGGCCTTCTGGTTCGGCGCCGACCAGTTCCACCCCTCCGCCGCCGGCTACCACGCCCTCGGCGAGGTGCTGGTGCCGCCGACGCTCTCGGTGCTCGGCCTCGTCGGCGACGAGAACGCCATCCTGGAGACCTACAACGGCAAGCAGGTCATGCCGCTGGCGGCAGCCTCGCTCCGCGCCGTCATCCGGCCTGGAACCGAGATCGACCCCGCCCCGCGCCCCCGTGGCCGCGTCGGCCGCAACTGGGCCCGCGCCCGTTCCTTCGAGAACGAGCAGCGCGAGCCTCGCCGGGGCGAGCGCCCCGCCGAGACTCCCCCGCTCGCGGAGCCGCATCACGCCGGTTAGGCACCGCGGTTCGACCAGCGAAATCAGGACCGCCCCGCTCCAGTCAGAGCGGGGC
>NZ_JBHVGB010000002.1:0-94477 GCF_042801335.1 Nocardioides sp. NPDC057577
CACAGCCGGGGGCGGCGTACGGAATTCTTTCCGTACGCCGCCCTTGTTGTTTCGGTCTGTGTCCGTTTCCTACGGGAAGATGAACTTTGTTCGTATCTGGAACAGATGCCCGGCCAGACATTTACGTAGCCGATCTCCGCCACCTAAGGTTCCTGCCCGTGACGATCCCCTTGAGCCAGCCGCTTCGTGCGGCCTCGATCACCGAGGCGTACGCGCGGTTCTGGAAGAAGTACGCGACATTCTCGGGTCGCGCCAGCCGCACTGAGCTGCTCTGGCCGATGCTCGTGAACCTTCTGATGCTCATCGTCCTCGTGCTGGCGCGAAACGAGGTGGTGAGCCTCGTGGTCGGTATCTACGGGCTGGTGGCGTTCCTGCCGACCATCGCGCTCGGTGCGAGGCGGCTCCACGACATCAACCGCTCCGGGTGGTGGCAGCTGATCCTGGTCGTACCAGTGATCGGTGACATCGTCCTCGCGGTGCTCTGGTTGACCTTCCCGAGCCCTGAGGGTGTCAAGTACGACCTGGCCGCATGAGGCGTAAAATTCCCCTAGTTGTTCTCGGGGTTGTCCCCGAATGGCAGGCTATTGGCATGAAGTCCCTCGCAGGAGCCGCAGCGAAGCGGCTCGCCTACGAGACCGTTGGGTGGCTGCTCGTGGTCGCCGGTATCGCCGCGATGGTGTTGCCGGGGCCTGGGCTGCTGATGCTCTTCGGGGGGCTGGCCGTGCTCTCCCGCCAGTACGCCTGGGCTCGCCGCTATGTCGAGCCGGTCCGCCTCCGCGCCATGCGCGGTGTCGCCGAGGGCGTCGAGACCTGGCCGCGCATCGTGGCCTCGACGCTGGGGGCGCTCTCCATCGGTGCCGTCGGCGTCGTCTTCCTGATCAACCCGCCGGCGCCCCACTGGTGGCCCCTCGAGGCGTCCTTCTGGCTTCTGGGCGGCGACTGGACCGGTGTCACGCTGTTGGGGTCGTGCGTCATCGCCCTCGCCATCCTGGGCTACTCCTACCACCGCTTCCACGGCCACCCCGCTGCTCGCCGCCAGCTTGACGAGGACATCGAGCACACGGGTGAGATGAACAAGGTCGCCTGACGGCCCTCAGTCGGAGGACATCCGGAAGTCGTACGCAGGCGGCACCGGCTCGCCGGGACGGACGGCGAGCCAGAGCGTGTCCAGAGCGGTCTCGCCCTCGCGGAGGTTGTCGACCGTGATGCCCGCGTCGAGAAGCTGACGGACCCGGTCGAGGTCGCCCACGGCGAGCGCCGCTTGCGCGGTGCACAGTCGGATCCGACCGTGGTCTCGGTCCGCGTCGGTGAGAGTGGCGATCACCTCGAGCGCCTCGGCGGGTCGATCGGCGGCGATCAGCGCCTGGAGCAGCTCGATGGTGAGCTCGCGCAGGTCGGGACGGAGGCGGTGGGCCTCGAGCAGGAGGTCCGCAGCAGGCGGGGCCGCCGGTTCGGCGAGGTGCGCGAGGGCGCGCAGGGCCCAGGCGTTGGGATGGTCGGCGACCGACCGCTCCAGGACCTCGCGCGCTCCGCGGTGGTCGTCGTCGGCCAGCAGGAGCAGGCCGAGGTGGTACCACGCATGCCAGTCGTCGGCCGAGGTCTCCAGCAGCTCGCGCCAGTGCGCACCGAGGACCGGAGCCGCGGGTGGGTCGCTGACCGGCAGCCGGCCGCGCTGCAGCAGATCGAGCCAGGGCTGCTGATCTTCGCCGCAGGCCCCGAACGGACGCAGCGGGTCTGCCGGCACAGCGCCGGCCGCGACCTCGAGCGCGCCCCACCCGGACCCGCGGGCGAGCAGGTCCGCGGGCGGTGCGAAGCGTCCTGCCTCGCCGAGCGCGTCTTCCAGCTCGGCCCGCGGGACGAGTATCTCGACCGCCTCGTTCACCGCCGCCCGAGCCGATTCCCACGAGCCGTGCACCCGCTCGGGGTCGACCTCGAGCAGGCCGAACGCCTCGGCCCACTCCCAGGTCTCGCCGCCGGGCAGCGCGAGGTGCTCGAGCTGCGTACGTGCCAGGCCGGCCTGGATCTCGATGTAGGCAGCGTCCGGCCCGGACAGCCATTCCTGCCACCGCTCCCCGCCCGCACCGGTGCCCCACTGGAAGAGCTTGCGGCCGACGAGTCGGTCGGTGGATGTTTGGACGAGCCCGCGGCCGTCGCCGTCGAGCGCGGCGATCCAGCGGCGCTCGTCGCCCCGGACGTCCATGAAGAAGTCGGCCGCCTGCGGGAACCTCGCCGGATAGCTCTGGTCACCGCCAGCCGTCTGCGGGAAGTCGATCAGCCTCAGCTGCTCCCCGTAGTCGAAATGGAAGGCCTGCTCGGCCGGCGCGATGACACGTACGTCCGGGCCCTGGGGCACCGCGATGTTCGTCCACCAGTAGACGGGCGTCGGGTTCGGTGCCGGGTTGTGGAGCGAGACGTGCACCAGCAGCACCGGGGATCCGGCGGGCAACCAGGCGTCGATCGTGACCACGACCCGCCGCATCCGCTCCAGCTCGTACATCCGCAGGACCGGCGCGCCGTCCGGCGCGGTCAGGCTCACGGCGTGCAGCGGGGAGCAGGTGAGGGGCCAGTGCCCGGTGGCCCCGAGGTTCCACTCGACCCCGCCGGCCAGCCAGGCGTCTCGCAGCGCCAGGTTCGCGGGCTGCAGGATGGGGTTGCGGTGCAGCAGCTCGCGGCCCGACGGCCGGTGCACCAGCGACCACAGCCGCCCACCGTAGCCGGGCAGGAAGGTGGCAGAGAGCAGCTCGTTCTCCAGCACCAGGCACGGCAGATCACGCATCTTGCGTCGGCGGGTGTAGGAGTCCTGAGCCGTGTACGGCAGCAGCGTGCTCGGCCGGCCGTACTCGAGGTTGGCCGCCATGTCCGGATAAGGCGCGGCGCCGGGTTCGAACCCCGGCCGGGGCACCCCGTGCAGCAACGGCAGCGGCCCATCGATCGGGTCCTCGGCGCCCTCGATCGAGAGCCGATCCATCCTCAGCGTGGTCATCGCGACCATCCAACCAGGCTGAGGCCGCTGCCACCCGGGCAATGTGAATCGCCGGCCTCTTCCACGGCTGTGGGCCGTGGAAGGCCGGCGATTCAGGGAGCGCTGTTCCTACGAGGGCTTGCGGCCGTTCTTGTCGGTGTCGTCACCCTGGGGAGGGTTCGGAGTCCAGCCGCGGGCCGCGTTGGGATCCAGGACGTCGCTCGCCGTCTCGGTCCAGTCGTCGCTGTAGTCGGCCTGCCAGTCCTGGTCCTGGCCGTTCCGCTTCTCGTCCTTCTTGCCGCCGCGGCCGCCGGCCCCGCCGGCTCCACCGCGTCCGCCACGGCTGCCCGCTCCCGTCGGCCCGCCTCGGCCGCCACGCCCACCGGCGCCACGCGCACCCGCTCCTGCGCCGGCGCCACGTGCGCCGGCCCCGCGTGCACCAGCGCCGGCCCCGGCACCCGCGCGGGCACCGGCAGCGCCGCCCCTGGCGGCCGCAGACCTCGACGTGGCGCTGGCTGTCGCTGCCTTCGCAGACGCCCCGGACGCGAACCTGTTGGCAAGCGCCTTCGCCACGCCAGCACTGAGCAGAGCCCCGCCACCAGCGATCGCCAGTGCGGCCATGCCGCCGCTTCCGCCGGCCATCGGTGCGAGGCCGTCAGCAGTCTCGACCATCGCGTACGACGTCGAGGGCGCGGGTGTGCCGTCGGCGTTGATCCACTGCGTGCCGTTCCACTCGGGCTTGTTCTCTGCCTCGTAGCCCGCGATGTTCGCCTTCTCCTGAGCGATCAGCTCGTGACCCCAGCCGTCGGGGTAGAGCGTCCCGGAGTTGTACTTCTCCATCCGGGCCTTGGACGCGGCGATGGCGCTGTAGGAGCCGGGCGACGCAGGTGCCGCTGGAGCCTTGCCGGAGTCGGTGTCGGGTTCGTCAGTGATCGCACGCACGGGGGGTTCGGCGGTGTAGTTGCTGTCGTCGACCTCACGGATCTGCTGAGCCGCTGCTGCCTCGGCGTTGGCGATTGCCTGTTCTCGGGCGGCGTGGGCAGCGCGGTCTGCTTGGAGCGCCTTCTGATTCTGGGTCGCTTGCGCTGCATCGACCCCGGTGCCGGACTGCGCGTACTTCGGGTCAGAGGGGGAGGGGGCTGGGCCGTGGGTTGCGGGGAGAGAGGCCTCAAGCTGCTTGTGGGTCTCCTGCGCCTGCTTTGTGGTCGCTCGCGCTTTGCTCAGTGCCTCTATCGCTGCATCGAGTTGAGCGACCTTCCTAGTTAGACCACTCGAAGTCTCCTTGAACGCCGTCTTGGCGGCGTCAGTCGTTAGGGACGTCTCCTCGAAGGCATCGCCAACTCTCTTTCCGGCCAGATCCAGGCTCGAAGCGGCCTCATTCATGGCGGTGCGCGCGCGTCGCCACTCCGCTAGGCGGCTCTCAACCTCCTCGGGGGCCGCACTGGCGATGTACTGCTCCAACATGAGCATCATCGTGCCCTTGACTGCAGACATAGGTCAGTCCTCCTTGTCCTGGCCGAACTCGGAGCGAGACGCGATCTCTTGGAGAGCCTCGGGCGACAGCGGAAAGAAGGGCAACTGGACGCCCGGCATGTTCGGACGATCATCCGTCACCAGGTTTTCGAAGAAGGGCTGATTGATGAGATCGATGGCCGCGGTCATCTTGTTGTTGAACGCTGCCTCGGCTTCCTCGTCTGCATTCTTCACCGCGCGAACGGCATCGTCGAGACCATCTACGAACTTGATCAGGGCATCGGACGTCTCTGACATCGCGGAGTTGATGCGATCGGTCGCTAGGTTCATCAATGCCTCAAGCGTCGATGCCGACGCACTGCCCCCGAGGGCCTTGGAACCCGGCTTGTCGACGTGAACCTTGTCGATCTCGACCTTCGCGTCGGTGAGCACATCCTTGATCGTGTTGACGAGAGTCTCGTTGACTCCAGTTGAGCGTGCACCTGCCATGTTGGCCTCCGAGTCAGTTCGCGCGGTAGGCAAAGTCTAGACACGACCGTCGAAGATGGTCACGCTCAATCGTCACTCGTACGCAGCCACTACGCTCTCGGGCATGACTGCATCTCGGACAGGCCGCATGGCTCGTCGGCTCACCGCACTCGCCTTGTCAGTTGCTGCAACCGCTGCGCTTTCTTCTTGTGGCGGCACCGACGATCCGTCCGAGCCGCCGAGCCCGTCCGCATCTACGACATCAGACGCACCGAGCGAGTCACCTGGCGGCTTGCAGACGGCTGACCAAAATGGGGCGCAGTTGAGTGCTCCCGCTGATTGGAACGTGCGCTTCGACGACCCCTACTGGTTGATCGACGCCCCGGGGGACGATGGAAGTTCCCCCGGGGGAGCCGTGCTTGACGCAGACACCGCCTCGCTCGCCCGAAATACCGAGGAACTTGCGGGCGCTCGGCTCAACGCGGCTGGACCGGGCGCAAAGCGTCTCCCCGACGTCAAGTACGGCGGATACACCTTCTTTCACATTCGTGAGACGAACGACACCAACACCTTCGAGAACTTCGGGGTCCTTATCAAAGGCAGCCAGGTAGCGGTGGAGTGGACATTCACCAACGCCTTCGCCACGCAAGAGCAGATCGATGGCCTGATCGACGAGGTCATGCCGACGTTCAAGTTCGTGGGCTGATCGAGGCACCCAGCAGAGACGAAGGGACCTCTGGGTCGAGTGCTGCAAGTTCCGGTGACGGCATGGAGCATCTGTGTCCTCGGAACTACGGGAAAGGTACGGGTCCGGGATGAGTCCGAGGGTTCATACCGTTGCTGAGCACCGGTCGCCGGCCGATGTGAAGCCATCTTCGACCGAAGGACCCGCCCATGTCCGAGAGTTCATCCGACGCGATCTTGGAGACGAACCGGCGTCGGCGGGTGGTGACCTTCGCGGCGGGACTGATCCTCGCGCTCGTGGCGGTCGCGGCCCCGATGATCGGAGCACAGTCGGCTGAGGCCGCGACGACGTACTCCCGAAGCTTCACCACGAGCCAGTCCAAGACGATCGCGAATCGATGCGTCCGCGTGACGCTGTCGGGCACGATGCTGTTCCAGCGGAAGGTCGCGGCGAACTACGGGATCTCGACGATGGTGGTGTACGTCAACCGAAAGGTGACCAAGCCGCGCGTGCGTGTCTACACCTACGCCGGGCCGTGTACGACCAAGAAGCCCAGACGGAGCATCGCCAAGCTCAGCGTGACCCAGCGATGGAGCGACTACTCCTGCAACGGCAATCTTTCTGTCTCGGTGGGGCTCCCCTGGGGTGTGAGCGTCGGTGCCAGTCCGACGTGCGGCCGCGAGGAGAGGGCGCACCGCTCGGCGACCTATGGCCGAAGCTCGGCGTACGACCAGAAGAACTCGGACACGACCATCCGCTACGCGAACAAGGGGTCCATCACTCATAACCCTGCGGCGTTCACCAGGAACCTCCGGGGGGACGAGCGGCGGATCAAGTTGTGCCAGTCGGCGGTGGTCTCGATGGTGATCTACCCGAGCGCCTCGTCGTCGGACTCGTGGTCACCGACGTTCAGGCCGTGCGTCAAGTATTGGTGACCTGACGGGTCCGCACCTGTGTCGGTGCGTCCCGATAGGTTGCGGTCTGTGGTCGTACATCTGCACCGCGCACCGCGGACCGATCTGCTCGCCGACTCGCTCGGCGAGCAGCTGTCGGTGCCGTTGGGGGACCCGTTCGCGACGGAGGTCGTGGTGGTGCCGGCGCGGGGGGTGGAGCGGTGGTTGTCACAGCGGCTCTCGCATCGGCTCGGGGCAGCGGATGGGCGGTCCGACGGGATCTGCGCGGGGGTGGACTTCAGGACGCCTTGGTCGCTGTTCGCCGAGGTCGCGGGGACGGGGGATGAGGACCCCTGGGCGCCGGAGTCACTGACCTGGCCGGTGCTGGCGGCGATCGACGCATCGCTGGACGAATCCTGGGCGAGGCCGCTCGCGCTGCATCTGGGGCACGGGGATGCGACGGAGGAAGGCGTACGTCGGCGGGGAAGGCGGCTGGCGCTGGCAAGGAGGTTGGCGCGACTGTTCGCTGCGTACGCGGACCAGCGGCCGGCGGTGGTCGCGGACTGGAGTGCGGGGCGGGACACCGACGGGCTGGGCGCAGAGATCGCCGACGACCTCAGCTGGCAGCCGCCGCTGTGGCGGGCCGTCGCCGGGCTGGTCGGCGGGCCGACGCCGGTGGAGCGGCAGGCGGCAACGGTCGCGCGGTTGAAGGAGGCGCCGGGGGAGTTCGCGCTGCCCGAGCGGGTCTCGTTGTTCGGCCACACCCGCCTGTCGGCGACCGACGTCGAGCTGGTCGCGGCGCTGGGGGAGCACCGGGAGGTGCACCTGTGGCTGCCGCATCCCTCCGAGGAACTGTGGGCGTCGCTCGCTGGGCTGGACGGGACGGTCGCGCGGACGGCGGACCGTTCGCACGATGCGGTCGGGCATCCGTTGCTGGCGACGCTGGGGCGCGATACCCGGGAGCTGCAGCGAGGGCTCGCGGAACTGGCCGCAGTTGACGACTGTGTTGGTCTCGACACGCTCGCTGGCGCTCGCGGCTCGACCGGCGGCGAGTCGTTGCTCGGGTGGCTGCAGGGGGACATCCGAGGCAACACGGTCGGTGAGGCGCCGAGCCGGGTGCTCGAGCCGGAGGACCGCTCGATCCAGGTGCATGCGTGCCACGGCGAGGCGCGGCAGGTGGAGGTGCTGCGCGAGGTGCTGCTGGGGCTGCTCGAGGAGGACCCGACGCTGGAGCCGCGAGACGTCCTGGTGATGTGCCCCGACATCGAGACCTTCGCGCCGCTGATCGAGGCCGGGTTCGGGCTGGGGGAGATGACCGGAGAGACCGGACACCCGGCTCACCGCCTGCGGGTGAAGCTGGCGGACCGGTCGCTGACGCGTACGAACCCGCTCCTGGACGTGGCCACCAGACTGCTCGACCTGGCCGGTGGGCGGGCGGGTGTGAGCGACGTACTCGATCTTGCTCATCTCGATCCGGTGCGGCGCCGGTTCGGGCTCAATGACGATGCCCTCGAGCAGCTCGAGGACTGGGCCAAGGACGCCGGGATCAGGTGGGGCTTCGACGCGGAGCACCGCGAGCCCTTCGGGCTGGAGACGTACGTCGCCAACACCTGGCGCTTCGGGATGGACCGGATCCTCACCGGGGTGGCCATGTCCGAGGACTCGGCGACCTGGCTGGACACCACGTTGCCGTTGGACGACGTGGGGAGCGGCAGCGTCGAGCTGGCGGGGAAGTTCGCCGAGCTCGTCGATCGGCTGGAACGGGTGACCGACGAGCTGGCTGGCGTGCATCCGCTGAAGCACTGGCTCGAGGTGATCGAGGACGGTGTCGCCGCGCTGACGTCGGTCTCGACCAACGACGAGTGGCAGTCGGGCCAGGTGACCAGGGAGCTGTCCCGGGTGCGGGACGCCGCAGCGGGGCATGAGGTCGACGAGCTGCGACTCCCGGACGTGCGCGCGCTCCTGGGCGCGCGGTTGGCCGGGCGGGCGACGCGTGCCAACTTCCGCACCGGCACGCTGACGGTGTCCACGCTGGTGCCGATGCGCTCGGTGCCCCATCGTGTGGTCTGCCTGCTCGGCATGGACGACGGGGTGTTCCCCAGGGTCGGGATCACCGACGGCGACGACCTGCTGGCCCGCGACCCGCAGACCGGCGAGCGCGACCTGCGCAGCGAGGACCGGCAGCTCTTCCTCGACGCGCTGCTGGCGGCGACCGAGACGCTCGTGGTCACCTACACGGGCGCCAACGAGTACTCGGGCCAGCCGCGGCCGCCCGCGGTGCCGCTCGGCGAGCTGCTGGACGCGTTGGACGCGACCGCTGTCTCCGCCGACGGGAGGCCGGTCAAGGAGGTCGTGACGACCAGACACCCGCTGCAGCCGTTCGACCCGCGCAACCTGACGCCCGGGGCGCTGGTGGCCGGACACTCCTTCTCCTTCGACAGGGCCGCCGAGGCTGGTGCCCTTGCCGCGGTGTCGGACCGCGTCGAACCGCCGGAGTTCCTGCCCGCCCCGCTGGCGCCGGCCGCCGCCGGAGACCTGACGCTCGAGGAGCTGCTGGCCTTCTACCGCGCGCCGGTGCGCGCATTCTTCCGCGACCGGCTGGACCTGGCGCTGCCGCGTGATGACGACCCGCTCTCCGACGGCCTGCCGGTCGAGCTCGATGGCCTGGGGCAGTGGTCGGTGGGCGACCGGCTGCTCCACGACCTGCTCGCCGGGATGTCGGAGGAGCAGGCGACCCAGCAGGAGTGGCGACGCGGCGTACTCCCTCCGAAGTGGCTCGGCTGGCGCATCCTCACCGACGTGATCACCAAGGCGAAGCCGATCGCGGCGGAGGCGCTGCGGGTGCGGCAGGCGGGCATCTCCACCGGGCAGGCGCGGGCCGTCGACGTCGAGGTCGATCTCGGCGACGGTCGGCGCCTGACCGGCACCGTCCCACAGGTCTACGGCGACCGACTCGCTCCGGTGACGTACTCCCGGCTGGGCGCCAAGCAGCGGATCGAGTCGTGGGTGCAGCTGGTCGCGCTGGCCGCCTCCGACGAGGACCGCGCCTGGAGCGCCTGGACGCTGGGCCGTCCGGGCAACTCCCGGTCGCGTACGCCGTTCGGGCTCTCCCAGCTCGGGCCGCTCGACCACACCGCCGTCGATGTGCTCCGTGACCTGGTGCGGTTGCGCGACCGCGGGCTCGCCGCACCGCTGCCGCTGCCGCTGAAGACCTCGCTCGCCTACGCGCGCCAGCGACGGACCCAGGCCGGCGTCGACGACGCGCTCTACAAGGCCGGCTGGGAGTGGAAGGACGGGCGGTTCGAGGGCGAGGAGTCCGATGTGGAGCAGGTGCGGGCTTGGGGCAAGGGGGCCGGGATCCCTGGTCTGGGTGACGCGCCTGAGGCCGGCGACGAGTTCGACGGGGAGACGTCCCGCTTCGGGGCGCTCGCGATGCGGGTCTGGTCGCCGTTGCTCACGGCCGAGCAGGGGAGCTGGTGAGCATGGACGGATTCGACCTGACCGGTCCTCTCCCGACCGGGACGACGCTGATCGAGGCCTCGGCAGGCACCGGGAAGACCTTCACGATCGGCGCGCTGGTCACCCGTTACGTCGTCGAGGGTGAGGCGACTCTCGACGAGATCCTGGCGATCACCTTCGGTCGTGCCGCCTCCCAGGAGCTGCGCGACCGGGTGCGCTCCCACCTGGTCGAGGCCGAGCGAGCCTTCGCGGCCGCCGTCGCCGGGCAGCGGCCGACCCCGCTCGACGCCCACCTCGAGCTGCTGCTGGACGTGTCCGACGATGAGATCCGGCTGCGCCACGAGCGCGTGCGTGACGCGCTCGCCTCCTTCGACGGGGCGACGATCGCGACCACCCACCAGTTCTGCCAGCTCGTGCTGCGGTCGCTGGGCGTGGCTGGTGACACCGATGCCGGCGCCGAGCTGGTCGAGTCGCTCGACGAGCTGGTCGTGGAGGTCGTCGACGACCTCTACCTGAAGTGGTTCGGCGAGGCCCGGGAGCGACCGCCGTTCGACCGCGACGACGCGCTGGGGCTGGCGCGCACCGCAGTCGAGGACCCGCAGTCGGTGCTGGCCCCGGCACCGGCTGAGGATCCGGTCGCAGGCGCGCGGGCGCGGTTCGCCGAGGCGGTCCGGGACGAGGTCGACCGGCGCAAGCAGATGCGCGGCGTGCTCTCCTACGACGACCTGCTCTCCCGGCTCGCGGTCGCGCTGGAGGACACGTCGGCGCCCGCACGGGCGCGGATGCGACAGCGCTGGCGGATCGTGCTGGTCGACGAGTTCCAGGACACCGACCCGGTGCAGTGGCAGGTGCTGTCGCGCGCCTTCGAGGGCCACGCCACCCTCGTGCTCATCGGTGACCCGAAGCAGGCGATCTACGCCTTCCGCGGCGGTGACGTCTTCACCTACCTGACGGCCGCCCGGGCGGCCGAGACGCAGGCGACGCTCGACACCAACTGGCGCAGCGACGAGCCGCTGGTCGAGCGGCTCCAGGTGGTCCTGCGAGGCGCGGCCCTGGGCTCCCCGGAGATCGTCGTCCACGACGTGAAGGCGCATCACGGCGGCTCCCGGCTGGCGGGTGTTCCGCATCCGTCGCCGTTCCGGATCCGCCGGGTCGGCCGCGGCGGCTTCAAGCTCACCCGCGGCAAGATGATCACCGCCGGCGACGCGCGCACGCACATCGCCCGTGACCTCGCCGGTGACATCGCAGCGCTGCTCGGCTCGGGCGCCACGTGGTGCGATCGACCGGTCCAGGCAGGGGACGTCGCGGTCATCGTCGCGATCCGCTCCCACGGGCTGCTGGTCCAGCGCGTGCTGCAGGAGCACGGCATCCCGGCGGTGATGGCCGGTGGCGGCGACGTCTTCCTGACGCCCGCCGGCGAGGACTGGCTCGCGCTGCTGCAGGCGCTCGACTCGCCCCACCGGACGCCGCTCGTGCGGGCCGCCGGCCTGAGCGTGTTCTTCGGCTACACCGCGACCGAGCTCGACGCGGGCGGCGAGGCGCTGACCTCGCGCATCGCCGACACGCTACGCGGCTGGGCGCTGCTGCTGCGTGGCCGCGGTGTCGCCGCCCTGATCGAGGCGGCGGAGGAGCGCGGGCTCACCGCGCGCGTCCTGCAGCGCACCGACGGGGACCGACTGCTCACCGACGTACGTCATCTGGGGCAGCTGCTCCACGACATCTCCGTGCGCGACTCGCTCGGGCTGCCGGCGCTGTTGGCCTGGTTCCGCGACGAGCGGCGGCGTTCTGCCGCAGCCGAGCGGCCGCGGCGGCTCGACTCGGACGCCGCGGCGGTGCAGATCGTGACGGTGCACGGGTCGAAGGGCCTGCAGTACCCGATCGTCTACCTGCCCTTCGCCTACGACTTCTTCGTGCGCGACCCCGAGGTCGCCCGGTTCCACGACGCCGAGGGACAGCGGACGATCGATGTCACCCGGACCGGTGCGCAGTGGGCACAGCATCTGGCGCGCCACCAGGCCGAGGAGCTGGGGGAGGAGCTTCGAGATCTGTACGTCGCGCTGACCCGGGCGCAGTCCCAGGTCGTCGCGTGGTGGGCGCCGACCGCCAACACCGCCACCGGCGGCCTGCACCGGCTGCTGTTCGGGCGCGGTCCTGGCCAAGCGGCGGTTCCTGACAACGTCGCTGTGCCGAGTGACGAGGACGCGGCGAGTCTGCTGAGCAACGTCGCGCGCCACGGCGGTCCGACAGCCGAGGAAGCGGTGCCGGTGACTGCAGCGCAACCGGTGCGAGAAGCGCCGCCCGGCAGGCTCGCCGCGAGGCGGTTCACCCGCGAGGTGGACGCGGAGTGGCGGCGTACGTCCTACTCGGGGCTCATCCGGGTCGACGAGGGCGTCGCGGCGACCTCGGAGCCGGAGGTCGAGGGCACGGACGACGAGCCCATCGCCGAGGACGTCGATCTCGTCGAGACCCCCGTGGAGGAGGCGCAGCTCTCGCCGATGGCCGAGCTGCCCAAGGGCGCCGGCTTCGGGTCGTTGGTCCACGCGGTCCTGGAGCACACCGACCCGCAGGCCCCTGACCTGGGCGAAGAGCTGCTCACGAGGACCCGCGAGCAGCTCCGCTGGTGGCCGGTGCCGGCCTCCGCCGAGGACCTGGCGACCGCGATCCTGCCGCTCAACCTGACCTCGCTCGGGCCGCTGGCCGACGACCTGACGCTGGCCGAGATCCCGCTGCGCGACCGGTTGCGCGAGCTCGACTTCGAGATCCCGCTGGCCGGTGGCGACAACGCCGGCGGGCCCGACGTACGCCTGCGTGATCTCGCCCCGCTGCTGCGGGAGCATCTTCCGGCGGGCGACCCGATGGTGACGTACGCCGACCGGCTCGAGGATCCGCCGCTGGGTGACCAGTCGCTGCGGGGCTACCTGACCGGCTCGGTGGACGTGGTGCTGCGGCTGCCCAGCGGCCGGTTCGTCGTCGTGGACTACAAGACCAACTTCCTGGGCGTCGAGGCCATGGACTACACCCAGCCGAAGCTCGCCGAGGCCATGCTGCACTCCCACTACCCGCTGCAGGCGCTGCTCTACTCCGCGGTGGTGCACCGCTTCCTGCGCTGGCGCCTGCCCGGATACGACCCCGAGACCCATCTCGGCGGCGTGCTCTATCTCTACGTGCGCGGCATGCTCGGCCCGGACACCCCTGTCGTCGACGGCATCCCGACCGGCGTCTTCACCTGGCGGCCACCCGCGTCCCTGGCGGTGGCGCTGTCCGACCTGCTGGACGGAACTCTTCCGGATGGAGTGGCCTCATGATCGAGCGCTGGGAGTCCGAGGACCCCTTCGACGCGCGCCTGGCCAGGTCAGCGACCGGCCTGCTCGCGTCGTTCAACCGCGAGGGCGTACTGACCGCGGCCGACGTACATGTCGCGACCCGCGCCGCCGCGCTCGCCGGAGAAGAGCGCGACGAGGTGCGGCTGGCGGTGGCGCTGGCGGTCCGCGCGGTCCGGCACGGGTCGGTGTGCGTCGACCTGGCCGCGCTGCGGCAGGCCGAGGAGACACTGCCCTGGCCCAGCGAGGCCGGCTGGCTGGAGGCGGTCGCCGACAGCCCGCTCGCCGCGCAGTCCCTGGTGCAGGTCGCGGACGGCCTGCTCTACCTGGACCGCTACCACCGCGAGGAGGGCCAGGTACGCGACGACCTGCTCGCCCGCCTGGCCTCACCGCGACCCGTGGCCGATGAAGCCCTGCTGGAGGCGACCGCGGCCCGGCTCTTCCCGGGCGAGGGCTACGCCGAGCAGCGGGCCGCCGCGCTCGCCGCCGCCCGACAGTCGACGACGGTGCTCACCGGCGGACCCGGGACCGGTAAGACGACGACCGTGGCCGGACTGCTGGCGCTGCTCGCCGAGCAGTCCTCGGTCCCGCTGCGGGTCGCGCTGACCGCACCGACCGGCAAAGCGGCCGCGCGGCTGCAGGAGGCGGTGGAGGGAGCGCAACGGGCGCCGCAGTTCACCGCCGCCGACCGTTCCCGGCTCGACGGTCTGACCGCGTCGACCCTGCACCGGCTGCTCGGCTGGCGGCCCGGCTCCTCGACCCGGTTCAAGCACCACCGCACCAACCGGCTTCCGCATGACGTGATCGTCGTCGACGAGACGAGCATGGTGTCCTTGACGATGATGGCCCGGCTCCTCGAGGCGGTGCGCCCGGAAGCGCGGCTGATCCTGGTCGGCGACCCCGACCAGCTCGCGAGCGTCGAGGCCGGGGCGGTGCTCTCCGACCTCGTCGCCGGGCTCGCCGTGCGCTCACCCGACGCCGTCGCCGCCCTCCGCACCACCCATCGCTTCGGCGGTGCGATCGGCGCCCTCGCCGAGGCGCTGCGAGTCGGCGACGCCGACGCGGCGCTCGACGTGCTGAAGTCGGACGACGACGCTGTCGAGCTCATCGACCCCGCCGACGAGCCCGCGATGGCGCGCGTCGAGCGTGGCCTGGTCGCTCACGCCGCAGCTCTTCACGAGGCTGCGCTCGCGGGAGATGCGGAGCGCTGCGTACGGATGCTCGACGAGTCGCGCCTCCTCTGCGCCCACCGCGACGGCCCCTGGGGCATCGCCCACTGGAACCGGCAGATCGAGCGCGGCCTCGCCGAGACCACGGGTGAGCCGCTCGGCATCGGCTGGGGTCATGAGTGGTATCCGGGCCGACCGGTCCTCGTCACCGCCAACGACTACGGCCTGGGTCTCTTCAACGGCGATACGGGCGTCACCTATCAGGATGCCGCCGGCGACCTCCGCGTCGCGATCGCGGGTGGTGCGACGTACGCGCCCTCACGCCTCGGCGACATCGAGACCCTGCACGCGATGACCGTCCACAAGTCCCAGGGCAGCCAGGCCAGGTCCGTCACCGTCCTGCTCCCGCCCGACGACTCGCCGCTGCTCACCCGCGAGCTCTTCTACACCGCGGTCACCCGAGCCCAGGAGCGGGTACGCATCGTCGGCACCCCCGACGCCGTCACCGCCGCGATCACCCATCGCGCCCAGCGCGCCTCCGGCCTCCGCCAGCGGCTCGGCCACTGAGCTGCGTCAGGAGCGGGCGATCGAGGTGGCGAGGGAGGCGAGATGGCCGAGGCGGGCCAGCTCGGAGTCGAGGAAGTCGGGGCCGCCCCGGCGGCCGATGATCACGATCTCGTTGCCGTCGATGCGGGCGCCGGCGAACATGTTCTCGTCCTCGCCGTCGACCTCGATCCGCTCGGGGCGGTCGAGCTCGATGAAGGGGACGTTCTCGGGCGAGCCGTCGGTGGCTCGGCTGATGCCCTTGACGCGGTGGACGCGGATGGCCCAGTCGGCACGGAAGGTCAGCGGAAGCACGTCCACGAGCCGGTCGAGCGCCTCGAGGGCGTTCTCGGTGAGGTCCTCGACGGCCTCGAGGTCGAGGAAGAGGTTGCCGCCGGCGGCGTAGCGGGAGATCCAGACGACGTGCACGCCGTCGAGCTCGTTGCACGCCGACACGATGGAGTCCGGCATCGTTCCCGGTTGGGTCTCGAGGAGCACATCGTCGACAGCTCTCCCGTCGACCTTGTTCTTCTCGACGATCTCGATCGCCTCGATGTCGCCACCGGCTTCACCGATGGCAGAGGCGAGGCGACCGAGTGAACCCGGGACATCGGGCAGCTCGACGCGTAGCAGGAACGGCATGGCCATAGACCCTAGCGTCGTGAACCGACAGTCGTGGCACTGTCCCGGTTACACACCGGTCAATTGGTGACCTATTTGTCGGCCGGCTCCAGCAGGAAGAGCGGGAAGATCCGGGACGTGTTGGGCTGGTATTCGCCGTACGTCGGCCAGGTCTTCACGGCGTAGTCCCACCACTCGTCGCGCTCGGACCCGGACAGCTCGCGGACGACGTACGCCTTCTTGGTGTCGCCGTCCTGCAGGGCGACATCCGGGTACGCCCGGAAGTTGGCCACCCAGGCGGGGTTCTTGTCGCTGCCGCCCAGCGAAGCGACCGCGAGGTAACGGCCGTCGCGCTCGACCCGCATCAGCGGGGTCTTGCGGATCGCGCCGGTCTTCGCGCCGCGGTTGGTGATCAGGATGATCGGCTTGCCGTCGCGCTCGAGGACGTTGCCTTCGGCGCCGTTGGAGGCTTCGAACGCGGCAACCTGCTCGCGCACCCAGCCGGCCGTGCTCGGGACGTATTCACCTTGCAGTTCGGTCATGCCCACTACAACACCACGAGGCGACGACTATTCCGAGTATTCCGAGCCGGCCGAATCAGGCGAGGGCCTTGTCGATCTCGCGGTCGAGATGCGATTTCGGCCGCGCGCCGACCACCTGGAGCACGGGCCTCCCACCCCGGAAGAGGAGCATCGTCGGCACCGCCATGACCCGGTAGTCGGCGGAGGTGGCCGGGTTCTCGTCCTGGTTGAGCTTCACCACCCGCAGGGTCCCGGCCCGCTCGGCGGCGATCTTCTCGAGGATCGGTGCGAGCTGCCGGCAGGGCGGGCACCATTCGGCCCAGATCTCCACGAGCACGGGCGTCTCGGACATGAGCACGTTTTCGACGAACCGGGCATCGGTGATGTCCTCGATCACGGCGGTCTGACTCATCGCTTGTCTCCTTCTGGGTTCGGTCGATAGGACTCGGCTTCGTGCAGCAGCCCGGCGAGCTCGCCGCGCAGGGCGGTCAGCTCGGTGACTCGCCGGTCGATCTCGGCGATGCGCTGCCGATAGGCGTCGAGCGAGGCGGGGCACACGTCGGCACGGTCGTTGCCGGCGCGCAGGCAGTCGACGAACGGCAGCGTCTCCTCGGCGGTGAGGCCGAGCGACAGCAGGGCGCGGATCTCCCGTACGACCTGCACATCCACCTCGGCGTAGTCGCGATATCCGTTGCCCGCCCGTCGCGGCGCGAGCAGGCCGCGCGACTCGTAATAGCGCACCGCCTTCACCGTCACGCCGGCTTGATCCGCGAGCTCCTTGATCTGCACGCGTACGACGGTAGACCTTGCCCCGGGGGGCAAGGTCAAGCCTGCGGCCACCGGGGCGGATAACCTCAGGCCCATGAGCGCCATCGAGGGAGTCTCCGACACGTTCGACCCGAGCCGCTGGGACGAGGTGAAGGGCTTCGAGGATCTGACCGACCTGACCTACCACCGGGCCAAGGAGCACGGCACCGTACGCATCGCCTTCGACCGCCCCGACGTCCTCAACGCCTTCCGCCCGCACACCGTCGACGAGCTCCTCCGTGTGCTGGAGCACGCCCGGACCTCAGCCGACGTCGGTTGCGTCCTGCTCACCGGCAACGGCCCCTCGGTCAAGAACGGCAAGCACTCCTTCTGCACCGGCGGTGACCAGCGCATCCGCGGCAAGGCCGGTTACCAGTACGAGGAGACCGAGGCGTACGCCGCCGGCCGGACCGGCGCGGAGGAGCCGACCCCGATCGACAAGGCCAAACTCGCCCGGTTGCACATCCTGGAGTGCCAGCGACTGATCCGCTTCATGCCGAAGGTCGTCATCTGTGTCGTCCCGGGCTGGACCGCCGGTGGCGGCCACTCCCTCCACGTGGTCTGCGACCTGACGCTCGCGAGCGCCGAGCACGGGCGTTTCAAGCAGACCGACGCCGACGTCGGGAGCTTCGACGGCGGCTACGGCTCCGCCTACCTCGCCCGCCAGGTCGGCCAGAAGTTTGCCCGCGAGATCTTCTTCCTCGCCGAGGAGTACTCGGCCGAGGACGGCGTACGCATGGGCACCGTCAACCGCGCCGTCCCGCACGCCGAGCTCGAGGATGTCGCGCTCGAGTGGGGCCGCAAGATCAACGGCAAGTCGCCTACGGCCCAGCGGATGCTGAAGTACGCCTTCAACCTCCTCGACGACGGCCTCGTCGGCCAGCAGATGTTCGCCGGTGAGACCACCCGCCTGGCCTACATGACCGACGAGGCACAGGAGGGCCGCGACCAGTTCCTGGAGAAGCGCGAGCCCGACTGGTCGCCCTACCCCTGGTACTACTGACCGCGTGAACGGTTGAGACCGACGCCTGGAACCTTGCTGGATCGCCGAAGGCAGGGGCTAGCGGCCGCACTTCCGTCTAAAGTGGTGACAATCCCACTGCGGGGTGCTGTCCGGAAGAATCTGCCGACGAATGTCATCGATGGGACGAGTGTCGATGGGAAGAATCCAGGATCGGGTGCGAGACATCTTGCGCTGGCCGCACCGGAAACGCACGGCTGCTGAGGACAAGCAGGAGAATCGCTGGGAAGGCGAAGGGGGTGCGCTGCACCCGAGTGATGAGCCCGATGCGGACCCATCGTCGGATCAGCGCTGACCGCACGCCCCCTGGACGGTGTGGCGGCGCAGGGGTCCACAACCGAGGTAGCGTGAAAGCCGCGGCTGCGCGCAGGGTCATCGCCGTCTGATCCACCAGCCGCCAGACGCTGATCGCGCTCGCTGACGGCCGGCTGCTCGCGGAGCACGAGTCTCCGGGGGAGGCAACGCTGCACGTGCTGCGTGCGCGGGTCCGGCTGACCGCGGGCGCGGAGTCGTACGCGTCGCTCAATGAGGCAGCGCCGCGACGCGTCACACAGGCTGCGTGATGCCGATGGCGGGCGGGTGAGGTCATATGGAGCGATGAGCTCGATCGAGACCCAGGCACCTCGGCCCCACCACCTCACCCTGGCGGAGCGGGCTTCGGTGGGCCGACGGGCGCGAGCGGAGGTCCCGCGTTCGGTGCACGGCGAGTGGCGACCGGCGCCCGACCGGGCCGACCCTGTCGCCCTCCTCGAGGAGCAGGGGAGCAGTCGGGTGCAAGAGCTCGTGCCGCTCCGCTACGGCCGGATGCTGGTGGACCCGTTCACGTTCTTCCGTGGTTCCGCCTACCTGATGGCGGCAGATCTGGCGGGTGCGCCGCATACGGACCTGACGGTCCAGCTGTGCGGCGACGCGCACCTGTCGAACTTCGGGTCGTTCGCCGCACCGGACCGGCGCCTGGTCTTCGGCCTCAACGACTTCGACGAGACGTTGCCGGGCCCCTTCGAGTGGGACGTGAAGCGCATGGTGGCGAGCTTTGCGGTCGCCGGGCGTGACCGTGAGTTCGACGATGCCGCGCGCAGGGCCGTCACCATGGCTGCCGCATCGTCCTACCGAGAGGCGATGCGGGAGCTGGCGCGGATGCGCAAGCTCGACGTGTGGTACGCCCGCTTGGATATGGACGAGCTGGACGCTCTGGTGAGCTCGCAGGTCGAGAGCAAACAGCTCAAGCGCTTCCGCAAGAACGTGGCCAAGGCCCAGGCGAAGAACAGCTTGAAGGCCTTCTCGAAGCTCGTGGAGATCGTGGACGGACGTCCGCGCCTGATCCACGATCCTCCGATGATCGCAAGGATCCAGGAGCTGATGCCCGACAACGAGTTCCATGAGCTCGAAGACACGCTCCATGCCATCCTGCACATCTACCGCGGGACCCTGCAGGGGGACCATCGGCACCTCCTCGAGGGGTTTCGCTTCACCGACGCCGCACGCAAGGTGGTCGGGGTCGGCAGCGTCGGCACCCGCGCCTGGATCGTGCTGCTGATCGGCAACGACGACCGGGACCCGCTGTTCCTCCAGGCCAAGGAGGCCACGGCATCCGTCCTGGAACCCTTCCTCGGCAAGAGCGCGTACACCAGCCACGGTCAGCGGGTCGTCGAGGGGCAGCGACTGATGCAGTCCGCGAGCGATGTGATGCTCGGCTGGGTGAGGGCGAGCGGGCTCGACGGCGTCGAGCGAGACTTCTTCGTCCGGCAGCTGTGGGACGGCAAGGGTTCGGCGATCGTGGAGGCGATGAATCCCACTGCCATGACCGGGTACGCCCGGATGTGTGGGTGGACGCTGGCCAGGGCCCACGCACGCTCCGGTGACCCGGTCGCCATCGCGAGCTACCTCGGCTCCGGTGATCGGTTCGATCGGGCGGTCTCGACGTTCGCGGAGGCCTACGCCGACCAGAACGAGCGGGACTACGCAGCGCTGCGTCGTGCGGTCGATGAAGGGCGGGTCGTGGCTCAGCGGGGCTGAGGGTGCCCTCGACCAGCCGTGTCGTCAGTCGCCCCGTAAGCGTCGACCGAGCAACCCGGGATCGGTCGTGACCACCTGGCCCACGAGCGCGGTCGTGAGGAAGCAGAAGGCGGCAACGTAGAGCCAGGTCAGGTAGGTGAAGGCGACACCGATGGATCCGTACCGGTCGGCGCTTGCCTCGAGCGCCCCGGGGAGCCATGCCTGGGTGGCGGGGCGGACCGTGATCATCAGGAGAGCGAACAGCAGCGCACCCGGCATCAGCATCCGGGCGCGAACGGCGCCGGCGAGCAGCGCCCAGGGGATGAACACTGCGACCGCGACGTCCCAGGTGAACGAGACCACCCGTGGCCACAGCTCCCGAGGCGGGAGGGCGCCGAGGGGCTCACCGGCAGCTCGGACGAGGACCAGGGAGAGCGCGAAGACCAGGACGACGGCCAGCCACCGCCAGGCATAGCTCAGCCTGGTCGGTGGGCGCGGCACTGCCCAGATCGCAGCGAAGGCGCGGGCCAGCGCGCGAGACAGGCTCGTCGCCGAGACGAGCACGAAGACGGCGCCGACGATGCCGAACGCTGCACCGCCGGTGTCGACGGCTCCCTCCAGTACCTGCCGGGTCTGCTCCGGCATCTCGATCTCGTCGGCGAACCTGTCGCCGTTCGAACCCAGGGTGGCGAGCAGGATGAGCACCGGGAGTACGGAGGTGAAGAACTGGGCCGCGATGGTCATCGACCGGTCGAACACCTCGATCCGGCTGAGCCCTGCGACTGCCCGCAGGAGCATCCGTCCCAGCTGCCTGTCGAGCAGCCATCCCAGCCGCCGTTGCAACCCGGCCGGCAGACGTCCTAGGACGGCGTCGACGCGGGCCCGGACAGGATCGGCGGCCGGGCCGGTCTGGCTCTCCGGGGACGGAGTCCCGTCGTTCGAGTCCATGCCGATCTCATTCGGGCGTTCCCTCAGGCTGAAGCTCGGCAGGGGCGGCCCGCTCCGGCCCCGGTTCGGTGTCCGGCTTCCCTGAGATCAGAGGCAGGGCCCACCTGCCGCGCGGGTCGGCCTCGACCAGGAGGGCTTTGGTGAGCAGCGTGCACGGGACGGCGAGCAGCGCGCCGACCGGTCCGATCACCCAGGTCCAGAACACCAGCGAGAGGAACGTCAACGTCGCCGACAGACCGACCGAGTCGCCCACCACCCGAGGCTGGATGATGGATTGGATCACGAAGTTGATGACGCAGTAGACGACGATGACGGTCACCATCAGGCCGACGCCGCCGTCGAGCAGGGCGATGAGGGCTGGCGGGATGACGCCGATGACGAAGCCGATGTTCGGGATGAAGTTGGTGACGAAGGCAAGCACCGCCCACACGAAGGCTCCGGGGACGTCCAGCAGGTACAGGGCGACCCCGTCGATGACCGCGACGATCAGCCCGAAGCCCGCCGAGACACCCATGTAGTTGCGGGTGCCGTGGGCGAAGTTGTCCAGCGCGGCGACCGGGTCGGGGAACCGGTCACCCAACGTCTTCAGGCTGCGGCGCGTGGAGTCCGTGTCGAAGGCCACGAACAGCAGCACCGTGATCAGGAAGAACAGATCGGTGGCCACGCCGAGGGTGCCGGCGAGCACCGACATGGCCACGTCGATGATCTGACCCGGGTCGAACGCGTTCACCACCGCGTTGATCTGCGCCTGCTCGACCCCCGCGTCCCGCAAGGTGTTCCCCACGTTCGCGACACCTTCGGCGATCTGGTCGGCGTACGTGGGGACCAGAGCGGCCAGCTGCCCGACCGAGACCATCAGGGCCACCGCGAAGACCGAGAGCAGCAGGACTGCAGCGGCCAGCATCAGCGTCGAGATCGCCCACCCGGGAAGCCGTCCTCGTTCCAGCCACAGGCGGATCGGGTGCAACGTGATCGTGATGACCACGGCCATGAGGACCGGCCCGACGATGTCCGCGACGGATCTCACGCCGGCCAGCGCGAGCGTCAGCGCGGCGGCACCCAGCAACAATGTCCAGGCGAACGATCGGGGCCGAAGCTCGCTAGGCGCGGTGGTGGAGGCGTGCTTCATGAGGATCTCCTGTCCCGGCCGGGTGTTCCTGCTCGAGCGCGTCGGTGTCGTATCCGAGTGCCATCGCCAGCCGGGGAGCGGCTGCGACCACGCGTGCCGTACCGATGACGGGAAGGACGCCGATCAGCACGTCGACGACCTCAGCAGCGCTCGCGCCGGCATCGACGGCCGCATCCGCAGCCGAACCGTAGGAGGGGACCTCACCCCCGACCGCGACCAGCGCGGCCAGCCGGACCAGGGCCAGGGTTCGGGCATCCAGCGTGGGTTCGCGCCACGCTTCGTCGGCCGCGTAGACGGGGTCTTCGGACCACTCCGTCTGGTTGATGGCCAAGCGGTGGAGTCGATCGGCGTAGTGCACTCCGGCCCGTCCTTCCGGCTCGCTCTGAGTTCGACCGCGACCCTTCGATTCGCCGTCCGTACGCCTCATTCACCCCCACCACGGTTCGGTCCGCATCATGTAGATCTGGTGAAGCGCGCTCGCCGGGGAGCCCGAGGCTCCGGTCGACGATGTTCACGTCTTCTGTGTGACGAAAGTGGACCCGTCCCCGCGAAGGATGGGTTCCATGAAGCTCATCCCCGCCGTTGTCCTGACGCTGGCGTTGGCCACACCGCTGACCGGGTGCGGGGAAGACCAACCTGCCGTGTGCAGCTCCGTCGACGACCTCCAGACATCGGTCGACGAGGTGCGGGACATCGACGTGACGTCCTCGGGCGCGTTGGCCGACCTGGAGAGCGGACTCGAGGCCATCGGGGCGGACCTGTCCGACGTCGAGTCCGACGCGAAGACAGAGTTCTCCAGCCAGATCGACGCCGTCCAAGCCAGCTACGACGCGCTCGCGGCGAGCCTCGACGCGGCCAAGGAGAGTGCTTCCGCCGCCACTCTGAGTGCCGCGGCGACCGCGCTTTCCACTTTTGGCAGCGACGTACGGACTCTCATCACCGACGTCCAGGAAACCTGCTGAGCCCCCGCCCTGGTTCGGCCGCGGCGTCGGTCTTCACGCATCTTGGGTGAGGACGCGTGGCCGGGCGAGCACCAGACTTCCGACCATGGCCCCATGGATCGTCGCTTCCCTCTACCTGATCGACCTCGCGTTGAAGATCGTCGCGTTGGGCGTGGTGCCCAAGAACCGGCGGCCGTCCAGCGGCATGGCCTGGCTGCTCCTGATCCTGGTCGTGCCGCTCTTCGGGTGGGTGATCTTCCTCGTCCTGGGGCGAACCAAGCTCGGGCGCCGTCGTAACGAACAGCAGGCCGAGGTCAACGCGCTCGTGGCGGAGCGAGCGGCGCACGTGCCCACACTCGAGAGAGACTTCCCCGGACCGGCGTACGTACGTTCGGTGGCGACGCTGAGCCGCAACCTGGGAGCGCAGCCGGTGACGCCCGGCAACAAGATCGACCTCTTCCCGGTCTATGCCGAGTCCATCGCGGCGATGACCGCCGAGGTCGACAAGGCCTCCGCCTGGGTGCACGTCGAGTTCTACATCACCGCGTGGGACAACGTGACCGGCCCCTTCTACGAGGCGCTGGCGCGGGCCGTCGATCGCGGGGTGAAGGTACGTCTGCTCTTCGACCACCTCGGATCCAAGGGCATCCCGGGGTACAAGGAGTTCACTGCCCGGCTGGACGCATCCGGCATCGAGTGGCACCCGATGCTGCCGATCGCACCGTTCAAGCGCCGCCCGGACCTGCGCAACCACCGCAAGATCCTGGTGATCGACGGGATGGTGGCCTTCACCGGCTCGCAGAACCTGATCGAGCCCGGCTACAACAAGCCCGCGAACCACAAGCTGGGCCGTGAGTGGACGGAGCTGGTGGCCCGCGTCGAAGGACCGGCGGTCAGCGCTCTCAACCTGCTCTTCTGCACCGACTGGTACAGCGAGACGGAGATCAAGCTGACCGACGAGCTCGGCACGGTACCGACCCCGGCCGGCGACATCGAGGGCCAGGTGATCCCGAGCGGGCCGGGCTTCTCGACGGAGAACAACCTGCGCGCATTCACGCTCTTGCTGTACTCGGCGCAACGCCGGCTCTCGATCACCAGCCCCTACTTCGTGCCGGACGAGTCGCTGCTGTACGCCATCACCACGGCCGCGCAGCGGGGAGTCGAGGTCGAGCTGTTCGTGAGCGAGGCCGGAGATCAGTTCATGGTCTACCACGCCCAGTGCTCCTACTACGAGGCGCTGCTGCGCGCGGGGGTGCGGATCTATCTGTATCCGGCGCCCGCGATCCTGCACTCGAAATTCTTCAGCGTCGATGACGATGTCGCGGTCCTGGGATCGAGCAATATGGACATGCGTTCGTTCGTGCTGAACTACGAGGTCTCGTTGATGCTTCTCGGACCCGAGGTCGTCGCCGAGATGCGCAAGGTCGAGGACAACTATCGGTCGATCTCCAAGGAGCTGCTCCTCGAGGACTGGCTGACACGGTCGCGCGGCGCGGCGTACCTGGACAACGTCATGAGGCTGACCGCGGCGCTGCAGTAGTCCGCGTCGAGCCTCCGGTCACCACTTCAGTTCGATCTCGACCTCGCGCTCGTCGTCCCCGATCTCGACCTCCAGCTTGAAGTCGACCTCGTCGGGGACGCGCACCTTGAAGCGCAGTCCTTCTTTTTCGAACTCGACCTCGTTGTTGCTGGCGAGCGCGTCGGCGAGGGCGCGCAGGCGAGCCGCGGCGTCCTCGCGACGCAGCCGTGCCCGTTCGGTGACTTCCATCAGTTCCATTCCGACTCCTTGTCTGACGTTGAGGTGCGCCCGGCAGATGACACGCCTGCAACCTACCCCGCCGACATGGAGACCGTGGTCGTACAGAACGCGTGATTCCCGCTCGCCCCGTGAAAGCCCACGGTCACACCGAGCGGAGCATGGGGGCAGCGCGCAGGTGCCGACCGTCCTGCACGGCGTCCAGCAGCGCTTCGGCCAGATCGCCGGTCGTCACGTGGTCTCGTGGACCCATCCTGAGCGTTCCGACCTCGGTCCGACCGGTCCTGTCCCCGGCACGGACGATCGGGGTTCGCACCATCGTCCAGTCGAGGTCGACGCACGCCTGCAGCATGAGTCCCAGGCGCCGCTGGCTCCGAACGTGGCCGGGGCTGCGCAGACGTACGACCGTGTCGATGAGGATCGCGCCGGCGTTGCGTGGGTCTCCGGGGAAGGGGATGTTGAAGCCCTCCATGAAGACGATCCGCGTGATCCCCTCCTCGCGCATGGCAGCAAGCACGTGACGGGCGCCGAGGTCGATCGAATCGTTGTCACCCCACCCGCCGAGGGTCGAGACGACGGCTTCGCAGCCGGCCACCGTTCGGGCAGCCGCCTCGGGGTCGAGGACGTCGCCCGTCACGACGTCGACGCCCGCGGGAGTGTCCCGGTTCGAGGACCTCATCAGCGCTCGGACGTCGTGTCCGCGCTCGGCAGCCAAGGCGAGCGCCGGGCCACCGACGAACCCGCTGCCCCCGAACATCGCGAGCTTCATGACGGCACCACCGGGGCAAAGGTCGCGAGGAGCTCCTCGAGAGCCCGCTGGTCGGGCATGGCGAACGACGGTGCCTGGGGCGCCTGGCTGATGGTGTCGAACATGGTGTCCGTCTGCGCCAGCACGGGAGGTAGGTGGGTGCTGAAGATGGCGGACGGTTCGGGCGATCGAAGCGGCTCGATCGTCCGGCGATAGCGAGCCTCGTCGACGTTGGCCACCCACGGACTGTCCATCGTCGCCCAGAGCAGCTGCCCCTCGCGTACGTCCCCGACCTCGCGTACGTCCGCGCACGTGGCCAGCTCGGCGGTCGGTACCGGTGAGCCGAAGCAGTCGGAGGTGAAGATCGCGCCGGTGCTCTCGTCGACGAATCCGGTCGTGACCGGGCTGTCGAACAGGGGCGGGCGGAAGGCTCGGATGGTCCGGTCGCCCACCTCGAGCGCCTGGCCCGGGTTGAGCAGGTAGACCCGCTCGAGCGGGACCTCCCACTCGCAGCCGAGGATTCCGACGCCGCCGAAGGTGGTGATCAGGCGCGCGTTCGGAACCGCGTCGAGCAACGCCCGGACCCCTCCGGTGTGGTCGCGGTCGGGGTGGGTGATCCAGACCCACCGCACCTCGGCGGGGTCGATGACCGCGGCGAGGTCGTCCAGAAAGTGCTTGTCGGGAGTGCTGAGCCCGGTGTCGATCACGACCGGCTCCTGAGCATGCAGCACGAACGCGTTCACGGGCAGATATCCCAGCCCGGGAACCAGCGCACAGTCGGCCAGCTGGCTCACGTCGTGCGAGAGCTTGTGAATGTCCATGCTGTCGACGCTAGGCACCGATGTGGCGACGGGATATACCAGCAATCTGGCATTCAGGTGACCCCGCGCGGGGAGTAGTTTCGATCAGGTGGACCAGCGCACCCGTCAGCGGTCGCAGGACAGGATCGAGCGCCTGAGCAGGCAGGGGCTCGATCTGGTCACGCTGTGGCGGGAGTGTCGCGAGCCGATCGCCGACGCGATCCCGCACTACTGGGCGCCGTGCTTCTACACGCTCGATCCCGCGTCGCTGCTGATCACCAGCCACTTCGACGAGCTGCTGCCGGTGCTCCCGGCCGACTTCCTCGACAACGAGTACCGCGCCGACGGGGTGCACAAGCTCAGCGACGTCGCCAAGTCGGACCAAGGCGTCTCGACGCTCTACGAGATCACCGACGGCGACCCGTCGGCGACGCCCCGGTGGAAGGCGAACATGGAGCTAGGCGGCGACCAGGAGATCATCGCCTCGTTGCGGACCCGCGCCGGCGTCGTCTGGGGTTCGCTGGCTCTCTACCGCGAGCCTGACCGGCCGATGTTCGGCGCCGCCGACAAGGCGTTCCTCAAGGCGATCGCGCCCAGCCTGGCGGAGGCGGCGCGCAACGCGCTCCTGCTGGGTGAGGCCTCCGACCCCGACTCCTCCGGGGCTCCTGGCCTGGTCGTGCTGAACTCGGCGCTCGGCATCGAGTCGGCCACCGAAGGTGTCGCGCGATGGCTCGCGGATCTCCCTCGTCCCGCGCCGGGGGCCGTGCCGGTCGCGGTGGCCGCTGTCGCGGCGCGAGCGCTGCGCTCGGTCGACTCGCCGGGAGAGTCGGGTGAGGTGGCGACCTCGCGCGTCCTCAGCGAGTCGGGCACCTGGATCGTGCTGCACGGCGCCGTTCTCGCGACGCGACCGGACCCACAGGTGGCGGTCATCGTCGAGCCCGCTCATCCCGCGCGGATTGCAACACTCCTGATGTCTGCGTACGGCATGACGGACCGCGAGAAGGAGCTCACCCAGCTCGTCCTGAAGGGACTGTCGACGGTCGAGATCGCCCAGGCGCTGGTCATCTCGCCGCACACGGTCCAGCAGCACCTCAAGCACGTGTTCGAGAAGACAGGCGTACGCAGCCGCCGCGACCTGGTCGCCAAGGTGTTCTTCAGCCACTACGAGGGGCGGTTGCGTGACAACGAGCAGCGCGCCGCAACCCAGCTCCCCCTGCGCGGCGGTCCGATGCCGGAATCACCTCTCGACCCGGTTCACGGGTCTTCCAGGACGTCGATGTCGTAGACCTCCAGCCAGGCCAGACAGACCTCGAGGAGCGTGAGCCCGACTGGTCGCGCCGCCCGTGGTGCGACTGATCTCGCGCGCTTGCCATGCACATCGAGTTCGACGCTCCCGCTTGATGTCGCGGTCCGGAGCACCCGAGACTCAGTCGGAGCCCTCGGCCCGTGACGTCGGCGCCCAGCCGTCCTCGTCGCGGATGGCACGCATGATCCGGTGGCTGATCTCGCGCAGCTGCCGGGCCTGGGCCTTCGTCAGGCGGTCGAGGACGAGTCGGTGGACGACCTCCACGTGACCGGGGGTCGCCTGCCGGACCTTCTCGTGCCCGGGGTCGGTGAGGATGGCCAGCGTGTAGCGCCCATCGGCGGGGTCGGGGGTGCGGCGCAGCCACCCTCTGGACTCCATCCGCACCGCTGCGCGCGAGAGCCGCGAGAGCGTGCTGTTCGCGTAGCCGGCCAGCACGCTCATCCGGAGGGTGCGTTCGCGTGCCTTGGCCAGGGCGTACAGGACGCCGTACTCGAAGTGGGTCAGCTCAGCGTCGCGCTGGAGCTGGCCGTCGAGGGCCGGGGGCAGCCACTCCAGCACCGTCGCCAGGGCGGCCCAGGTCTCGAGGTCGTCGCCGGTGAGCTCAGGGGGAGTGGCGGTTGGTCCGCTGGCGTCGGGCATGGACGCAGCGTACGCGAGAACAGTGTGCCCGCGCTGCTTCGTTAACTTGCTCAGGCAAGTCATTCGACCTACCGTTGACTTGCCTGAGCAAGTGAATTGAATGCCGGAAGCGGCGACGGAGAGGTAGGAATCATGGACCTGGGACTGACCGGGACGAGGGCTTTCGTGAGCGGGTCGACGCAAGGCATCGGCTACGCGATCGCACGATCCCTGGCCGATGAGGGCGCGGGCGTCGTCGTCAACGGGCGCTCCCCGGAGCGTGTCGACGCGGCCGTCGATCGGCTTCGGGCCGCAGTGCCGACGGCGGACGTCACCGGGATCCCGGCCGACTTCGCCGACCCCGGCCAGGTGCGCGCGCTCCTGGAGTCGCTCGGCGAGGTCGACATCCTGGTGAACAACGTCGGTGTCTTCGAGGTGAGTGCCTTCGAGCAGATCTCCGACGAGGACTGGCAGCGGTATCTCGACATCAACCTGATGAGCGGCGTCCGGCTGTCGCGGCACGCGCTGCCCGCGATGCTGGACAGGGGATGGGGCCGGATCATCTTCGTCAGCAGCGAGTCCGGCGTGAACGTTCCCGCCGACATGACCCACTATGGGGTGACCAAGGCCGGCATGCTCGCTCTGGGCAACGGCCTGGCGAAGCTCACCCGGGGCACCGGCGTCACCGTCAACACGATCCTGGGCGGACCGACGTACTCCGACGGCGTTGCGGAAGCCGTCGCGCAGATCTCCCAGGTCCAGGGGATGCCTGCCGACCAGCTCAAGGGTGCCATCGCGGCGGGCAACACGACCTCGTTGCTGGAGCGCTTCATCGAGCCCGACGAGATCGCCCACCTCGCCACCTACCTGGCCAGCCCGCTCTCTTCGGCCACCAACGGCGCCGCCCTACGCGCCGACGGAGGGGTCCTGACTGGCATGCTCTGAGGTCGGCCGACACCCGGTCTCAGCGGGGCAGCGCGGCGAGCTCGCTCAGCTCGCGCTGGTAGGCGCTGTAGGTCTCGCGCAGGTCGGAGGCGGGCCAGTCCGCAGGGCGGAGCTCGATGGGGAGGAGCGGGTCGTCGCTGAGGTGCCGGACGATCGCGGCGGCGGTCGCGAGCCGGAGCGCGGGCTGCGGTGTCGAGGCCAGCCGCTCGAGCAGCCGGTCGGCCTCCCGTGCCCAGCCGCCGAGATCCCACAGCGAGGCGGCGAGGTCGCGCGGATCCTGGTCCGGCACAGCCGTGAAGGCCTGCAGGACCGGATCGGAGAAGCGCGGACGCTGAAGGTTGGCCGGCCGGGTCCAGACCCCTTCACGAAGCTCGGCGAGCCGGTGCGCCTTCAGGGCATCGCGCAGGATGGCGCGTTCGGGGCCCGGCCGACCGGTGGTGACCACGATGGCCATCTCCCAGGAGCCGTCCCACGGCTTGTCCGCCGTGTGCACCGCCTCGTCCTGATGAGCCTGACGCTGGACGAGGCGCTCACCGAGCCGGTAGCCGGCCCCGCTCCGGACCAGATCTCCGTCATTGACCGCGCGAGTGGCCGCCACCCGCACGGTCGCCGGCGCGATGCCGAAGAACTGGCCGGCGCGGGCGAGGTCGGCGGGGGTCAGCGGGTTCGGATGCGCGCCGAGCATCAGGCTCAGGATGGTGGAGCGGGCGGAGAGCGGAGCCAGTTCATCGCGCACGGTAACCACCTGGGCATCCTCTCATGCAACGTTCATAGACACGGCTGTTAGAGATTATGTAACATCTTGATCATGACCAGCACGCACGACGCCCACTCCACCCATGTGGTCACCAACCAGGCCCCGCCGTTGGTGGGGCACAACACGGCCGGCGACCCGGTCCTGCGGGAGGGCCTCGAGCGGGAGGGCGCCGCGTGGGCGCTCCCGGAGATCGATGAGCTGGGCCGTCTCGCCGGCACGGCGGAGGCGCAGGAGTGGGGCCGCCTCGCCGAGCGGGTGCCCCCGCGTCTGCACACCCATGATCGCTACGGTCATCGGGTCGACGAGGTCGAGTACGTCCCGGCGTACCACCAGCTGATGGGCGTCGCGGTGGAGCACGGTCTCCATGCCGCTCCCTGGGCCGACGACCGTCCCGGCGCCCACGTCGCGCGCGCCGCGAAGTTCTACGCCTGGAATGTCGACGCAGGCCACGGCTGCCCGATCTCGATGACCTACGCGGTCGTCCCCGCGCTGCGGACCAACCCGGAGCTCGCCGCCCGGTTCGAGCCGCTGCTGACCAACCGGGAGTACGACTTCGGACTGCGCGACCCCGAGACCAAGCGCGGTCTGATCGCCGGGATGTCGATGACCGAGAAGCAGGGCGGCTCCGACGTACGCGCCAACACGACCACGGCGACCGAGCAGCCCGACGGCAGCTACGTCCTGCGCGGCCACAAGTGGTTCACCAGCGCCCCGATGAGCGACCTGTTCCTCACCCTGGCCCAGACCCCAGAAGGCGTCTCCTGCTTCCTCGTGCCGCGCGTGCTGCCCGGTGGCGAGCGCAACGCGATGCGCTTCATGCGGCTCAAGGACAAGCTCGGCAACAGGTCGAACGCCTCCTCCGAGATCGAGTACGACGCGGCCACCGGCTGGCTCGTCGGCGAGGAGGGCCGCGGGGTCCGCACCATTGTCGAGATGGTCAACATGACCCGCCTCGACTGCGTGATCGGCTCCTCGTCCGGCATGCGCACCGCGCTGACCATGGCGGCACACCACGCCCGGCATCGCTCGGCCTTCGGCAAGCCGCTGATCGAGCAGCCGGCGATGCGCAACGTGCTCGCCGACCTGCAGGTCGAGTCCGAGGCGGCGACGACGGCGATGCTGCGCCTGGCTGGCGCCAACGATCGGGCGATCCGCGGGGACGAGTCCGAGGCCGCGCTGCGCCGGATCGCGCTCGCGGTCACCAAGTACTACGTCTGCAAGCGGGCGCCGTTCATGGTCAACGAGGCCCTGGAGTGCCTGGGCGGCAACGGCTACATCGAGGACTTCGACGTCGCCCGCATCTACCGCGAGATGCCGCTCCTCTCGATCTGGGAGGGATCGGGCAACGTGGCCGCGCTCGACGCGCTGCGAGCGCTGGCGAAGGAGCCGCACACCCTGGACGCGTTCCTGGCGGAGGCGGAGCTCGCCACCGGCGCCGACGCCAGGTACGACGCCGCGCTGGACCGGCTGAAGAAGGAGTTCACCTCCTTCGACGACCTCGAGTTCCGGGCCCGGCGGATCGTGGAGCAGCTGGCGCTGGTCTTCCAGGGCTCGCAGCTCCTCCGGCACGCGCCGGCTCCGGTCGCCGATGCGTTCTGCTCCTCGCGCCTCGGCCGGGACTGGGGAGGCGCCTTCGGCACGCTGTCGCCACGCGGCGACGTCGCCGCGATCCTCGAGCGCGCGCTTCCGGCATGACCGTCGACGTCACCAAGGACGGCCCGGTCACGACGATCGGGATCAACCGGCCGGATGTACGCAACGCCGTCGATCGGGCGACGGCGGAGGCCCTGGTGGCCGCGTTCGAGGAGTTCGACGCCGATCCCGACGCCGCCGTGGCGGTGCTGCACGGTGAGGGCGGCACCTTCTGCGCCGGGGCCGACCTGAAGGCGGTCGCAGGTGGGGACCCCAACCGGTTCGAGCCCGACGGCGACGGTCCGATGGGTCCGACCCGGATGCGGTTGGGCAAGCCCGTCATCGCCGCGGTCGCCGGTCATGCCGTCGCCGGCGGCCTGGAGCTGGCGATCTGGGCCGACCTGCGGGTGATGGAGGAGGACGCGGTCTTCGGCGTGTTCTGCCGCCGCTGGGGCGTACCGCTCATCGACGGCGGCACCGTCCGGCTGCCTCGGCTGATCGGCACGAGCAACGCCATGGACCTGATCCTCACCGGCCGTCCCGTCGGCGCCGAGGAGGCCCTGCGGATGGGACTGGCCAACCGGGTCGTCCCAGCCGGTCAGGCCCTCGCGGCGGCGCAGGAACTGGCGCGACAGCTCGCGGCGTTCCCACAGACCTGCATGCGGCACGACCGGCTCTCCGTGCTGGAGCAGGAGGGTCTCAGCGAGGTGGATGCCCTGGTCGCGGAGTATCGCCACGGGGTCGTCTCGGTCACCACCGACACCGTCGCCGGCGCGACCCGGTTCGCCGACGGAGCCGGACGCCACGGATCCTTCGACGCCACTGACTGAGCTTCTTCGCAGGTCAGGCGGATCCCGACGTACGGAAGAGGTCGACGCTGCCGTCGTCACGGGTCTCGAGGCTCTCGAGGAGCACGTCGCGGCCCTGGAGGATGTGCTCGGTCATCAGGTTCGCGGCGCGGTCGGCGTCGCGCCGCGCGATCGCGTCGCGGATCATCCGGTGGAACAGGTCCGAGCGCGCCGCCTGATCGTGGTCGAACCGGCGGAAGGACTGGAAGATCAGGGGTACGTCGACCGTGCGGGCCAGGAGGGTTCCGAGCCGCCGGTGCCGGGCGCTCGCCACGACCGCCGCGTGGATCTGCTCGTTGGCGTCGTGGACCTCGCGGACCGAGGCGAGCTCGTCGGTGTGCATGACCGCGATGGCCGACCCGAACCGCTCGATCCCGGCGTCGATCTTCTCCAGATCGGAGTCCTGCGCGCGCTGGGCGGCGAGCCCGGCGCCGTACGACTCGAGCTGGGCGCGCAGGCCGTAGATGTCGTGGATCTCGTCGACGGTGACCGAGCGAACCATCGCGCCGCGGTTGGGTTCGCTGCGGACCAGGCCCTCGGCCTCGAGCCTCCGCATGGCCTCGCGGACGGGAGTACGCGACAGCCCCAGCTCGACGGCGATGCGCTGTTCGATCAGCCGCTGAGCGGGCTGGTACTCGCCCTCCATGATCTTGCGGCGGATGCCCTCGTAGGCGAGCAGCGCGTTGACCTTGCCGGGGGCCTCTCCTGCCACGCTCATCGGGCGAGTGTATGCCGTCCGCACATCTCCACGCCTTTCAATCCCATGCCACGTTGCCGGACGACAGGCGTCGTGGATCGCTGACGCGAAGCTTGTCGGCGACGAGCCCGACGACCAGCTCCAGCGCCCGGTCGTAGCCCAGCTCGCCGGTGCGGATGGCGCGCGCGAGGGTGGCGTCGTCGGCGCTGCTGACGGCGGCGAGGCGGTCGCGGTGACGGGCGGCGAGCAGCGAGCCGAGCCGGAGCTCGCGCTCGGTGATGGCCAGGGCACGCAGCGACACCCGGGTGAGGTAGCCGGTGCGGCCGGTGAGCTCGGGAAGGACGGCCTCGGCCAGGTGCTCGCGGACGGCCTCGAGCAGGCCGGCGGCGTCGGGCGCGTCGTGGGGTCCGGCGGTGCCCTCCGGGATCTCCTCGTCGAAGGGCGCCGGGTCGGGGGCGCCGATCAGGTCGAGGAGGTCCCGTTCGACCGAGGCGGTCCGGCGGCCCAGCACCGCCAGCTCCACGGAGCGCTCTGATCCGTTGCGGTGGGCGGCCGCCTGCATGATGCAGATGACGGCCCACTTGAAGGTGCCGAAGACCTCCCACCAGCGGACCCTCTCCGCGGTCACCTCGGATCGGCCGCCGGCCGCGCGATAGGACGCGAGCACCTCGGCCGCCGACGCGACCCCGCCCGCGCGGCCCGGCCCGCCGAACCGCCAGGACGGTACGCACAGCCAGCCGAGGTCCTCCGCCGGGTCGCCGACGTGCGTGATCTCCCAGTCGAGCACGCCGCAGAGCCCGGTCTCTTCGTACATCAGGTTGCCGACCCGGAAGTCGCCGTGCACGAGCACGGGCGTGACCGGTGCGGGTCGGTGCTCGATCAGCCACGCGAGCGCCACCTCCAGCGCGGGATGCGGCTCGCCGAGCTCGTCCAGCAGGTCGCGGTAGAACTCGAGCGGATCGGTCGCGGGAACTCCTGACAGGTGCTCGGCCCCGATGGTGTGCAACCTGGCCAGCAGCTCGCCGACCTGCGCCGCGAACCGCTCGCGCGCGCCGGCGAAGCGCTCCTCGGTGAGCAGCGGTGCCGGGTCCGAACCGCCGGGGAGCCCCTCGACCAGGACGAACTCGCCGAGGCCCGCCGGTGCGCCCTCGTCGATGCTGCTGGCGACCACGACGGGGGCCGCGACCCCCGCCGCCCGGGCCGCGCGGATGGCGGCGATCTCCGCCACCTGCCCGGACTGGCCCGGGACACCGCCGGGGCGCTCCTGCTGGAGGAACAGCGTCGGTCTGGTACCCGCGCCCGGCAGCAGCCACGTCGTACGCGACGCTCCGCTGCTCAGCCGAACGGGCACCAGGTCGTCAAGCGCGCCGTAGCGCGTCCCGAGGACCGCCTGCAGGCCCGGGAGCAGGTCCTCGGCGGGAGATGTCGTGGTGGTCATGGCTACCTCGCTTTCGGGTCAATAGTATGCAATCAGAGCAAAAACTTCGATAGATCTGGCTTTTGCGACGGTGATTGTGCACAATCGTCGTCATGACAAGTGACGCACGCCACGGTGCCGGCCCTCTCGCCGGGATTCGTGTCCTCGAGCTCGGCAGCTTCATCGCCGGCCCTTTCGCCGGACAGCTTCTCGGTGACTACGGCGCCGAGGTGGTGAAGGTCGAGGCGCCCGTCGGCGGCGACCCGATGCGCACCTGGGGGGTCGTCCACGAGGGCGAGAGCCTGTGGTGGCCGAGCCTGGCGCGGAACAAGGCATCCGTGGCGATCGACCTGCGCACCGACGAGGGTCGCGCACTGGTCCGCCGGATCGCCGCCGAGGTCGACGTCGTGCTGGAGAACTTCCGACCGGGCACGCTGGCGCGCTGGGGCCTCGACTACAAGAGCCTGGCCGAGGTCAACCCCAAGCTGGTCGTCGTCCACGTCTCGGGCTTCGGCCAGACCGGCCCCCGCGCGGCCGACGCCGGCTTCGGCAGCATCGGCGAGGCGATGGGCGGCATCCGCCACACCACCGGCGAGCCGGACCGTGCGCCGTCGCGGGCCGGGATCAGCCTCGGTGACTCGCTGGCCGCGATGTTCGCCGTGATCGGCACCATGGGCGCCCTGGTCGAACGGGCCCGCAGCGGCCGCGGCCAGGAGGTCGACGTCGCCATCTACGAGGCGGTGGCCGCGTTGATGGAGTCGACCATGGCCGACCACGAGGTCGGCGGCCGCACTCGAGGGCGTACCGGCTCGGTCCTTCCTGGGGTCGCGCCGTCCAACGCCTATCCGACCCGCGACGGCAGCGAGGTGCTGATCGCCGCGAACGCCGACACCGTGTTCGGTCGGCTGTGCAAGGCGATGGACAAGGTGGAGCTCGCGACCGACGAGCGCTACGCCAGCCATGCCGCGCGCGGCGCGAACATGGTCGAGCTCGACGATCTGATCGGCGCCTGGACCACCGGACTCGACGCCGAGGCGCTGCTCGCGCTCCTCGAGGAGCACGGTGTTCCCGCCGGCCGGGTCTACACGGCCCCCGACATGCTGGCCGACCCCCATTACCGAGCTCGCGACATGGTCCTCCGGCTGGCGACGGCGGCCGGGGGAGAGGTGCCCGCGGCCGGCGTGGTCCCCAAGTTCTCCCGCACCCCGGGCGGCGTACGTGCCTCCGGACCGCGCATCGGCGAGCACAGCCGACAGCTGCTGGCCGAGCTTGCGGGCGTCGACGACACCGAGTGGTCGCAGCTGGCGGACGCGGGAGTGGTGCGCTGATGAGCTTCGAGGTCCCCGACCACGTACGACCGGTCCGCGACCGGGTCCGCACGTTCATCACCGAGCGGGTCGAGCCGGTGGAGCAGCAGCTCTACGCAGGTGGTCCCGGTGCCGCCGCGCTGATGGCCGGGCTCCAGGCCGAGGCGAAGAGCCAGGGGCTGTGGGCGCTCGGTCACCCCACCTCGATCGGGGGCGGCGGGATGCCGTTCCTCGACTACGTGTTCGTCAACGAGGTGCAGGGCCGCAGCGAGTTCGGCCAGGTCGCTCTCGGCACCCTGACCCTGCAGGACTCGATCATGCTGGACCGGCACGCGGACCCAGCGCTGCGCGAGACCTACCTGCTTCCCCTGGTCAGGGGCGAGATCAACCCCAGCTTCGGGATGACCGAGCCCGAGGTCGCGAGCTCGGACCCGACCCAGCTGCAGACCACCGCGGTGCTCGACGGCGACGAGTGGGTCGTCTCCGGACGCAAGTGGTTCACCACCGGTGCCGCCCAGGCCGCCTACACGACCGTCATGTGCCGCACCGAGCCGGAGGCCGCCCCCCATCAGGCCTTCAGCATGATCATCGTCCCGACCGACACCCCCGGCTACCGCCTGGTGCGGGAGACCCCGGTGCTGGGGATGGACGCGGGGCACTACGAGGTGGCGTACGACGACGTCCGGGTCCCCGCCGGGAACCTCCTCGGGGAGCGGGGCAAGGGGTTCGTGATCGCCCAGGAGCGGCTCGGCCCCGGGCGGATCTTCCACGTGATGCGTTGGCTCGGCCAGGCGCAGCGGGCCTTCGACCTGATGTGCGAGCGCCTCAACGGCCGGGTCGCGTTCGGCGAGCCGCTGGCCCGCAAGCAGCTGATGCAGGAGCACGTCTTCGAGTCCTTCGCCGAGATCCAGGCGACCCGGCTGCTGACCCTGCGCGCCGCCGAGAAGATCGACCGCGGCGAGCAGGCCCGCGAGGAGATCGGCGTCATCAAGGTCGTCGGTGCCCGGATGCTGCACAACGTGGTCGACCGGGCCCTGCAGGTGCACGGCGCGCTCGGCCTGACCGACGACACCCCGATCAGCCGGATGTACCGCAACGCCCGCCTCGGCCGGATCTACGACGGCCCCGACGAGGTCCACATCCACACCGTCTCCCGACGGATCCTCGGTCGCTACGACCGCGGCGAGAGCTGGGAGTTCGGACTCTCATGACCAGCGCAGAGATCGAGATCGTCGAGGTGAGCCCCCGGGACGGCCTGCAGAACGAGGCCGTCACCCTCGACACCCGCCACAAGATCGCCCTCGTCGAGCAGACGGTCGCCGCCGGCGCCCGGCGCGTCGAGGTCACCAGCTTCGTACGGCCCGATCGCGTGCCGCAGATGGCCGACGCCGAGGCGGTGCTCGCGGGCATCACCCGGGTTCCCGGCGTCAGCTATGCCGGGCTGGTGCTGAACCGGCGGGGCACGGAGCGCGCGGTCGACGCCGGCGTGGACGAGCTCAACTACGTCGTCCCGGCCACCGACGTCTTCGGCGGCCGCAACCAGGGGGTGACCGTCGCCGAGGCGGTCCGCGCGCTCGAGGGCGTCGCGGCGGTCGCCGACACCGCCCGCTTGCCCCTCACCGTCACCGTCGCGGTCGCGTTCGGCTGCCCCTACCAGGGCGAGGTGAGCACCGACGAGGTCGCCGCGGTGGTCCGCGACGTGCTGCGGGTCGGCCCGCTGGCCGAGGTCGCGCTCGCGGACACGATCGGTGCCGGCGTACCCGCCGAGGTGCACGACCGCTTCGCCGCCGTCCGGGCCCTCACCGACCTCCCCCTGCGCGCCCATTTCCACGACACCCGCAAGACCGGGCTCGCCAACGCGCTCGCCGCCGTCGCCGAGGGCGTACGCACCCTCGACTCCAGCGCGGCCGGCCTCGGCGGCTGCCCGTTCGCCCCCGGCGCCGCCGGGAACGTCGCCACCGAAGACCTGGCCTGGCTGCTCGAGCGGAGCGGCCTCACGACCGGCCTGGACATCGCTGCCATCGCCGCCGCCGGCGCCGAGGTCTGCGGTCATCTCGGGACTCGAGTCCGCTCCGGAGTCGGCTCTGCCGGCCCGTTCCCCGTCCCATCTGACCAACCCTGATCCGAGGAGGCAACGATGCTCATCCACGACCTGCTGAGACGCACGGCCCGTGATCATCCAGATCGCACCGCCCTGCTGCTGACCACCGGTGGCGACTCCCGCACCTATGCGGAGCTGCTCGAGCGGACCCACCGGCTGGCCAACGCGATCGGCGACCTCGCCGAGCCCGGCGACCGGGTCGCGATCCTCTCCGACAACAGCATCCCGTACGTCGAGGCCTACTACGGCGTCCCGGCCGCGGGCGCCGCGCTGACGACGCTCAACACCCGGCTGCACCCGAAGGAGTGGGCGTGGATCCTGGAGAACGCCGAGGCGAGCGTGCTGCTGGTCCAGGAGCAGTACCTGCCGGCGATCCGGGAGCACCTGGCCGGGCTGAAGGCGCTGCGCCACGTGGTCGTGATCGGTGAGCCCGTCGATGACCTGCCGGCGTACGAGGACCTGCTGGCCGCGGCCTCACCGGAGCCGTCGACGCGGGTGGTGTCGGCGGACGACGTCGCCTGGGTGATGTACACCAGCGGCACCACGGGCTTCCCGAAGGGCGCCCAGCTCAGCCACCGCAACCTGGTGACATCGATCCTGCAGTCCGTGCTGGAGTACGAGCCGAGCCGGGAGACCCGGTTCCTCAACGCGATGCCGCTGTGCCACGTCGCGGGCTACCTGACCCCGGTCAACCTCTTCCGCGGCGGCACCGTGCTGATGATGCCCGGCTGGGAGCCCGAGGCCTGGATGCAGGTCGTCCAGGAGCACCGGATCACCAGCGGCGGCTTCGCGCCGACGATGATGGCGATCCTGCTGGCCCACCCGCGCATCGACGACTACGACCTGTCCAGCCTGGAGTGGATGGGCTACGGCGCCTCGAAGATCCCCGCCGAGCTGCTCCGTCGCACCCTCGATCGCTTCGGGCCGATCGTGTACGCCGGCATGGGGATGACCGAGCTGGCCGGCAACATCCTCACCCTGGACCGCGAGGCCCACCGGCGCGCGGCAGCCGGCGAGGAGAACCTCCTCGACGCCGTCGGCCGGCCGATGCAGCTGGTCGACCTGCGCATCGTCGACGCCGCGGGCAACGACTGCCCGGTCGGCGAGATCGGCGAGATCTGGGTCCGTGGGGACCAGGTGACGGTCGGCTACCTCGGCAACCCGGAGGCGACCGCCGCTTCCTTCACGGGCGACTGGTTCCACACCGGTGACCTCGCCCGCCGCGACGAGGAGGGCTTCCTCTCGATCGTCGACCGGGCCAAGGACATGATCATCTCGGGCGGCGAGAACGTCTACTCCGCCGAGGTCGAGAACGTCCTCCACGAGCTCCCCGACGTCGCCGAGGCCGCCGTGATCGGTCTCCCGCACGAGGTCTGGGGCGAGCAGGTCGTCGCCGTCCTCGTACGCCGCCCGGGGGCCGAGGTCACCGACGACGAGGTCATCGCCCGGGTCGGGGACCGGTTGGCCGCGTACAAGCGCCCCAAGCAGGTCGTCTTCCTCGACGAGCTCCCACGCACGGCGACCGGAAAGGTCCGCAAGCACGACCTGCGTACCGCCCTCGGTGCGGAGGTGACGGCGCGATGACGAACCGCCCGACCCCGCGCGAGACCTCCCGATTCACCGCCCGCCGCCGATCGCTCCTCGGCGCCGCCGGCGCTGCGGTCCTCGGCGCTCTCGGCACCACCGCCGTCGCCCGCCCGGCCGACGCCCACCCCGTCTCACGAAAGCGCAGGAAGAAGATGAAGTTCTCCGTCGTCGCGACCGGACTGCAGTTCCCCGAGGGCCCGGTCGCCCTCCCCAACGGCGACGTCCTCGTCGTCGAGGTCATCGCAGGCAACCTCACCCGGATCAGCCCGGACGGGACCAAGACCGTCGTGGCCGAGGTCGGCGGCGGCCCCAACGGCGCCGCGATCGGCCCCGACGGGCGCGTCTACATCGCCAACAACGGTGGCCTGAACGCGTTCCCCGTCGGCGGCTACGTCTTCGCCGGCGGCATCCCCGCCGACTACACCGGCGGCAGCATTCAGGCCGTCGACCTCGAGACGGGTGCGGTCGAGACGATCTACACCGAGTGCGACGGCCAGCAGCTGCGCGGACCCAACGACCTGGTCTTCGACGAGCACGGTGGCCTCTACTTCACCGACTACGGCAAGAGCGACGGCGTCACCGCCGACCGTGGCCGGCTCTACTACGCCCTGCCCGACGGCTCCGCGATCACCCAGATCGCCGGCGGCATGGAGGGACCGAACGGGATCGGCCTCTCGCCCGACGGCAGCCGCCTCTACGTCTCGGAGACCTACACCGCCCGCGTGTGGTGGTGGGACGTGACCGGCCCCGGCCAGATCAAGGGCGGCCAGTCGCTCGGCGGGTCCGGCAACGGCAACTTCCTCTACACCGCCTCCGACTACACCAACTTCGACTCCCTCGGCATCGACGCGGCCGGCAACGTGTGCGTGGCCTCGCTCCTCACCCACGGCATCTCGGTGGTGAGCCCCGAGGGTGACCTGGTCGAGTTCCTCGACATCGACACCGACGGCGACCCCGGCATCACCAACATCTGCTGGGGCGGCCCCGGCCAGCGCACCGCGTACGTCACGGCCTCCAGCACCGGCAAGCTGCTCAAGCTGGACTGGCCGCGCCGAGGCCTCCGGCTGCCGTTCGCTGACCGGGTGAGCGGCAGGTGAGCGTCGAGGCCGTCGTCGACCGCTTCTTCGCCGCCGTCGAGGCGGGCGACACCACGTCGCTCACCGAGATCTACAGCCCCGACGCGGGGGTGTGGCACAACTACGACGACGTGACGCAGACCCGCGAGGAGAGCCTGCGGACGCTCGGCTACCTCCATCACGTCGCCGGCCCGATGCGCTACACCGAAGTCCGCCGCGAGCTGCTGCCGGACGGTGTCGTGCAGCAGCACGTCGTCGAGCTCTCCGGCCGCGCGGCCGGGCTGCGCATGCCCGCCATGCTCCGCATCGTCGTCGACGGCGACCACGTCGTGCGCATCGAGGAGTACGTCGACCCCACGCCGCTCAACGCGCGGCTCACCCAGACCGCAACCGACAAGAACGGGAGCAACTGAACCGATGGAGTCCTTCATCCAGCTCCGCAAGGGGACCACGCCCCGGCGCATGCACGCCGACCTCGAGGGCCTCAAGGACGACGAGCTCGGCCGGGCCGGGTTCGTCGGGCGTACCGCTCATCTCTACCACCGCCACGACCCGACCGACTTCCGCGCGGAGGGCAGGCTCGGCGGCGTCGACCTGATGACGACCGGCCTCGAGCCGACCGATCTCACCGACCCCGCCGGCACCCCGGTGCTGATGTTCAGCAACCAGGACTGCCGGATCTCGCTGAGCCGCCGGGCCGAGGCGCACCCGTTCTACGTACGCAACATCGACTCCGATGAGCTGCACTTCGTGCACGAGGGCACCGGCCGGTTCGTGACCGAGTTCGGTCCGCTGTCCTACCGGCCGGGGGACTACGTCTACCTCCCCAAGGCCACGACCTACCGGATCGAGCCCGACGGCGAGCCGGGATGTCGCCTGGTCATCGAGGCCACCGAGGAGCTCCGGGTTCCCGAGGCCGGTGCGCTCGGCCGGCACTTCCCCTTCGACCCGGCCCTGATCACGGTCCCCGAACCGGAGCCGGTCGAGGACGACGGCCGCGAGGAGTACGAGGTCCGCCTCTACCACTCGGGCGAGACCACCTCGCTGTTCTACCCGCACGACCCGTGCGACGTGGAGGGCTGGCGGGGCGACAACTTCCCCTTCACCTTCAACATCGAGGATCACGACGTGCTCAGCTCGGAGAGCATGCACCTGCCGCCGACGGTCCACCTGTTCCTGCAGGCCACCGGCGTCTACGTGATGCACTTCCTTCCCCGTCGGGCGGAGTCGCGGCCCGGCACGGAGCGGTTCCCCTGGTATCACCGCAACGTCGACTTCGACGAGATCGCCTTCTACCACGGCGGCAACGTCTTCGGTCAGAAGATGCCGCCGGGCCTGATCTCGCACGCGCCGCAGGGCGTCCACCACGGTGCCCCCGAGAAGGCCCGCGAACGCGCCCGGCGCCGGTTCGACGAGTTCGACCGCGTCGAGTGGAAGATCATCGCCGTCGACACCCGGCGCCGGCTCACGCCGAGCCCCGAGGTGCTGGCGGCCGCCATCCAGCCCGACCCGGAGGTAGCCCTGTGACCACCACGAGCAGCACCGACTTCGCGACCCACACCTACGACCGGGTGCCCTACCTGGTCGTCTTCGAGGACACCTCGGCCTACCGCGACACCTACGGCGGCGAGGGCGACATCGTGGCGCTGGAGAGCTACAACCTGCGTCCTCACGGGGTCGAGGCCGACACCGTCATCATGTTCATGCACCCGATCGGCGGCGGTGCGTACCTGCCGATGATGAACGCGCTGGCCAAGGCCGGACACCACGTCATCTACTGCGGCAGCCGATACCGGGGCGTCGACTCCGCGCTGCTCATGGAGAAGGTCGTCCAGGACCTCGGCGCCGCGATCCGCGACGCCAAGGAGCGCCTCGGCTACACCAAGGTCGTCCTGGCCGGGTGGAGCGGCGGCGGCTCGCTGTCGCTCTACTACCAGCAGCAGGCGCAGAAGCCGACGGTCACCTCGAGCCCGTCGGGCGACGGGCCGGACCTCACGCAGCTCGACCTGATCCCCGCGGACGCGCTGATGCTGCTCGCCGCCCACGTCAGCCGCCACGGCACCATGACCGAGTGGCTGGACGCCTCCATCCTCGACGAGACCAACCCCGAGATCCGCGATCCCGAGCTGGATCTCTACAACCCCGACAACCCCAACCAGCCGCCCTACACCGAGGAGTTCCTCGCCCGCTACCGCGAGGCGCAGATCGCCCGCAACCGGCGGATCACCGCGTGGGTCAAGGCCCAGCTGGCGCACCTGCGGGCGACCGGCCGGGAGCGTGAGGAGCGGGCCTTCGTCGTCCACGGCACCATGGCCGACCCGCGCTGGCTCGACCCGGCGGTCGACCCCAACGACCGCAAGCCCGGGGTCTGCTACCTCGGCGACCCCGAGATCGTGAACAACAGCCCCGTCGGTCTCGCCCGGTTCACCACGCTGCGCAGCTGGCTGTCGCAGTGGAGCTACGACGACGCCCACGGCGACGGGGTCGAGTGCGCCGCCGACCTGCAGATCCCCACGCTCGTGATCGGCAACAGTGCCGACGACGCGTGCACGCCCAGCCACACCCAGCGGCTCTACGACGCGGTCGGGCACCCCGACAAGGCACTGCACATGGTGAAGGGCGCCACCCACTACTACGGCGGCAAGGACCAGCGCGGACCGCTGGGCGAGGCGGTCACGACCATCACCGCCTGGCTGGCCGAGCGCGGCTTCGCGACCCGCTGACCGACGTACCCAAGACCTAAGGAGCAACCCCATGACCGAGGCCGTCATCGTCGAGGCCGTACGCACCCCCATCGGCAAGCGGTTCGGCTCGCTGTCGGGCTGGCACCCGGCCGAGCTGGCCGCGGAGACGCTCAAGGCGCTCCAGCAGCGCACCGGCATCGACCCGGTCGTCGTCGACGACGTGATGTTCGGGTGCGTCACCCAGGTCGGGCCGCAGAGCACCAACGTCGCCCGCACCGCGGTGCTCGCGGCGGGCTGGCCCGACAGCGTGCCCGCTACCACGATGGACCGCCAGTGCGGGTCCTCGCAGCAGGCGATCAGCTTCGCCGCGCAGTCGATCATGGCCGGTGTCAACGACGTCGTGGTCGCCGGTGGCATCGAGTGCATGTCGACGGTCCCGATGTTCTCCAACGCACCGGCGGGGGACATCACGGAGGTCTACGGCGACGTGGCTCAGCAGCGCTACGCCGACCGCTCGGCCTTCGGTTACTCCGGGCTGGTGCCTCAGGGGATCTCGGTCGAGATGATCGCCGAGCGGTGGGGCCTGACCCGTGAAGAGCTCGACGCGTACGCCCTGCGCAGCCACCGCCGCGCCGCCGCGGCCCGTGACGAGGGCCGCTTCGAGCGGGAGATCGCGCCGGTCCGGGTGAAGCGTCGCGACAAGGAGACCGGCACGGTCACCGTCGAGGACGGCAGCGTCGCGGTCGACGAGCCGATCCGCGACGCCACCTCGGCCGAGTCCCTGGCCGGCCTCAAGCCGTCGTTCATCCCCGAAGGCCGGGTCACCGCCGGCAACGCGTCGCAGATCGTCGACGGCGCCGCGGCCGTGCTGCTGATGAGCCGGGAGCGGGCCGAGCAGCTGGGCCTGCGGCCGCGCGCCGTGGTCCGGCACATGTCGGTGGTCGGCGACGACCCCGTGCAGATGCTCACCGCGCCGATCCCGGCGACCCAGGCCGTGCTGAAGCGGGCCGGACTCACCGTCGACGACATCGACCTGTTCGAGTGCAACGAGGCCTTCGCCCCGGTCGTCCTGGCCTGGCAGCGGGAGACCGGTGCCGACCCGGAGCGGGTCAACGTCAACGGCGGCGGGATCTCCCTGGGGCACCCGCTCGGTGCCTCCGGGGCGCGGCTGATGGTCACCCTGCTCCACGAGCTCGAGCGTTCGGGCGGCCGTTACGGCCTGCAGACGATGTGCGAGGGCGGCGGCATGGCCAACGCGACCATCATCGAGCGGGTCTCGTGACCGCGACGACCGAGGAGACGAACGAGGAGCTGCGGGCGCCATCGGCGGACCTCACCGACCTGACCGGCCAGGTCGCCGTCGTCACCGGTGCGTCCAGCGGTCTGGGCCGGCGCTTCGCCGAGGTCCTGGCCGCCCGGGGTGCGACGGTCGTCGCAGCCGCCCGCCGGCTGGACCTCCTCGAGAAGCTCGCCGCCGAGCAGGAGCGGGTGGTCCCGTTCCGCTGCGACGTCACCGACGAGGCCGACCGGGCGGCGCTGATCGCCCGCGCCGAGGATCTCGGCGGGGTCGACGTACTGGTCAACAACGCGGGCTGGGCCGAGGCCCTGCCCGCCGCCGAGCAGCCGCTCGACTCCTTCCGGCGCACGCTCGACATCGACCTCACCGCGCTGTTCGCCCTCAGCGTGGAGGCGTACGCCTCGATGCGCCCTCGTGGCGCCGGCTCGATCATCAACATCGCCTCCGTGCTCGGCCTGGTCGGCTCGGCGCCGCTCACCCAGTCGGCGTACGGAGCGGCGAAGGGCGGGGTCGTGACCCTCACCCGCCACCTCGCTTGCGAGTGGGCCCGGGACGGGGTCCGGGTCAACGCGATCGCCCCGGGGTTCTTCCCCAGCGAGCTGACCGAGGACATGTTCGCCGACGCCTCGGCAGGGCGGTGGCTGCGGCGCAACACCCCGATGGGGCGTACCGGGCGCGGCGACGAGCTCGACGGCGTACTCCTGCTGCTGGCGGGTGCCGGCAGCAGCTATCTCACCGGCCAGGTGCTGGCCGTCGACGGCGGGTGGACCGCACGATGAGCCGCCGACTGTTCGACGAGACCCACGATGACTTCCGGCAGAGCTTCCGGGCCTTCGTACGCGCCGAGATCGTGCCGCACCACGACCGCTGGGAGGAGGCGGGCCGGGTCGACAAGGAGATGTTCCGGGCCGCCGGCGACCAGGGTTTCCTGGGCATGGCGGTGCCGGAGGCGTACGGCGGTCTCGGTGCCGACGACTTCCGCTTCCACGTCGTGATCATCGAGGAGCTGCAGCGCGCCAACGTGATCGGCTCCGGCATGTGCATCACGCTGCACAACGACGTGGTGCTGCCCTACCTGCTCGGCGCCGCCGACGAGGAGCAGAAGCGCCGCTGGCTGCCGGGGTTCGTCTCCGGCGAGACCATGGGCGCGATCGCGATGACCGAGCCCGGCGCGGGCTCGGACCTGGCCGGGGTCCGGACCTCGGCGGTCCGTGACGGCGATGACTACGTCGTCAACGGCGCCAAGACGTTCATCACCAACGGCCTCAACAGCGACCTGGTGCTGACCGTCGTACGCACCGATCCCACCGAGCCGCACCGCGGCCTGAGCCTGCTGGCGGTCGAGGACGGCACGCCGGGCTTCGAGCGTGGTCGCCACCTCGACAAGATCGGCCTGCGCAGCCAGGACACCGCCGAGCTGTCGTTCAGCGACGCCCGCGTCCCGGCCGCCAACCTGCTGGGCGAGCCGGGCTCCGGATTCGGCACGCTGATGGCCAACCTCGCCCAGGAGCGGCTCTCGCTGGCGGTCTCGGGCGTCGCGGCGGCACGCGTCGCCCTCGACTGGACCCTGGACTACTGCCGCGAGCGGGAGGCGTTCGGACAGCCGCTGACCGGGTTCCAGAACACCAAGTTCGTGCTCGCCGAGCTCAGCACGGCCGTCGACGTCACCCAGGTGTACGTCGACGACCTGGTCGAGCGCCACCTGCGCGGTGAGATCGACGGCGTCGACGCCGCGAAGGGCAAGTGGTGGGCCACCGAGCTGCAGAAACGGGTCGTCGACCAGTGCCTGCAGCTGCACGGCGGCTACGGGTTCATGCGCGAGTTCCCCATCGCCCGGGCCTACCTCGACACCCGGATCCAGACGATCTACGGCGGCACCACCGAGATCATGAAGGAGATCATCGGACGCACCCTCGGGGTCGCGTCGTGAGGGTGCGCCACGACCTGACCGACGGCGTCCTGACCATCACCCTCGACCGTCCCGACAAGCTCAACGCGATGACCGACCCGATGTGGTCGACCCTGCGTGACCTGCTGGACACGGCTCGCGGGGGAGAGGTCCGGGTCGTGGTGGTCACCGGCGCCGGCGGCGCGTTCTGCGCCGGGTCCGACGTCGGTGGCCTGCTGGGTCATCCCGAGCTCCTCCCCGAGCGGATGCGGATGTCGAACGCCTGCATCCTGGCCCTGCGCGAGCTCGGGGTCCCCACGATCGCCTCGGTCGACGGTGTCGCCGCCGGGGCGGGCGCCAACCTGGCCCTGGCCTGCGACTTCGTCATCGCCTCGGACCGCAGCCGGTTCCTGCAGCTCTTCATCCGGCGCGGGCTGTCGCTCGACAGCGGCGCCAGCTGGCTGCTGCCCCGGCTGGTCGGGCACCGCCGGGCCCTCGAGCTCGCCCTCCTCGGCGACGAGGTGGCCGCCGACGAGGCACAGGCCTGGGGCCTGATCAACCGGGTCGTCCCGGCTGCGGAGCTCGGCGAGGCGACGACCGCGTTGGCCGTACGTCTGGCGAGCGCCTCTCCGGTGGCGCTGGCCGGCACGAAGCGTCTGCTCGAGGACGCCTGGCAGCAGACGCTGGCCGAGGCGCTCGAGGCGGAGATCGCCAACCAGGTCGCGGTCATCGCCTCACCCGAGGCAGACGGCGCGATCCGGGCCTTCACCAAGTAGTACCAACGACCAAGTAGGAGTGAACGTGGAACTGACCAACAGCTCGGCGATCGTGACCGGCGGTGGCTCCGGCCTCGGCGAGGCCGTTGCCCGCAAGCTTGCCGCCGAAGGGCTGGCGGTGACGGTGCTCGATCTCGACGCCGACCGTGGGGAGCGGGTCGCCGCCGAGATCGGCGGCCTCTTCCGCCGCGCCGACGTCGCCGATGCCGATCAGGTGATCGACGCCGTCGAGGCGACACTGACGCAGGGGCCCCTGCGGGTGGCGGTGAACTGTGCCGGGATCCCCAGCCTGTCCCGCACCGTCGGCAAGGACGGGAAGTACGAGTCCGCCCACGATCTCGGCTCCTTCCGCAAGGTCGTCGAGGTCAACCTGATCGGCACGTTCAACGTGGTGCGGCTCGCGGCCACGGCGATGTCGCGCAACGAACCCGACACCGACGGCGCCAAGGGCGTCATCGTCAACACCACCTCGGTGGCCGCCTTCGACGGTCAGATCGGCCAGGTCGCGTACAGCGCCTCCAAGGGCGGCGTCGTCGGGCTGACCCTCCCGCTGGCGCGGGACCTCGCCGCCGTCGGGGTCCGGGTCAACACCATCGCCCCCGGCCTGATCGAGACCCCCATCTACGAGACGGTCCCGGACCCGGCGGCGTTCAAGGCCAAGCTGGCCGAGGGCGTCGTCTTCCCGCGCCGGCTCGGCGCACCAGAGGAGTTCGCATCGCTCGCTTGGGAGCTGATCCACAACCCGTATCTCAACGGCGAGGTCATCAGGCTCGACGGCGCGATCCGGCTGCCTCCGCGCTGATCAGGTGACGTACTGGCCCATCAGCACCTGGATCAGCCGGCGGCCGACGGACATGGCATGGTCGCGGTCGGAGCCGGCGAGTCCGAGGAGCGGGTCCAGGCCGCGTACGTGAGGGCCGAGGGCGATGTGCGGGAGCAGCATGATGATGGCGGCGACGAGGGCGTCGCGGTCGGTGTCCTCACGAAGGGCGCCGATGGCGATGCCGATGTCGACCATGCCGCCGATGACCTCGAGGTAGTCGACGTAGACGGCCTCGCGCACGGCGGCGAGCGCCTTCGGGTTGTGCTCGAGGTTGGCCGAGACCAGCATCTGCCGGTGGCGTGGGTGATCGTAGAAGTAGTCGATCCACGCGTCCATGAGCATCTTGACCGAGCCGAGGTAGTCGGTCATCCACGGGAAGTCGGCGCTCGCCGTCTCCATCGCCACGCGGATGTCGTGGCTGGCGCGGGCGATCAGGTGGACGAAGAGGTCGGACTTGTCGGGGAAGTACTGGAACAGGCTGCCCTTGGAGATCCCGGCCTCGCGGCAGATCGTGTTGAGGCTGGCGGCGTTGTAGCCCCGGACCCCGAACTCCTCTTCCGCTGCACGGCGCACGGCATCGCGTTTGGCCTCCGGGAGACGCTCCCAGGTCGGCGTAGGCAAGGGCGCCACCCGTCCTCTCTCATGGCTGGACGCTCGCATCGTAGCGTGCTTCGTCCGGGTCCCTTGACCACGCCGCGGCGGCGCCCCTAGTCTGTGACCGGTGGTCATATGACCATCGGTCACGTTCGGGCGGAGGCGCGATGTCGAGCACTGGGAATGACATTCTGAGGCGCCGGTCCCAGGCGGTCGCCGAGGCGGTGGCGTCCCGCTTCGCGCCGACGACCTACGCGCAGGTGGACCGGGTCGGTCGCACCGAGGTCCGGTTGACGATGCCGCATCACCTCGTCGAGTTCGAGCTGGACTGGATGGACGACCTGGTCGAGGTCTTCGTCCGACCTCTGGGGTCGGATGGACATGCTCGGCAGCGGCTGGTGGGGATGCTTCCCGCCTATGACCGGGCATTGTTCGAGAGCGAGAACTTGCGCGCGGTCGGGCGCGGGGGCCTGCGAGGCATGGCCGCCCAGATCGACGCCGCCGCCCGCGCGTTCGAGCGGTTCTACGACGACGCACCAGCCTGTCGCGAAGCCGGTTCCTGACCCCGAGGGGTCAGCCGAGGGGGAGCGGGCCGCTCTCCTTGGTGTTGCCGAACGCGAACGTGGTCTCGATCGAGGCGAGGGCGGGCATGGTGCGGAGGTTGTCGCGCAGGAACTGCTCGTACGTCTCGAAGGATGGCGTCACGATCTTCAGCAGGTAGTCGTGGTCGCCGGCCAGGACGTACGCCTCGGTGATGTCGGGGATGGCGCGCAGGTGCTCCTCGACGGCCTCGACCGCCTCGGTGGTGTGGGTGGCCATCTTGATGCGTACGAAGGCGGTGATGTTCATCCCGACGGCGTGCGGGTCGACGACAGCACGGTAGCCGCTGATCACGCCGGCCTCCTCCAGGGCGCGTACGCGGCGCAGGCACGGTGAGGGGGAGAGGCCGACGCGGTCGGCGAGCTCCTGATTGGTCAGGCGGCCGTTCTGCTGGAGCTCCCAGAGGATGTGCTTGTCGGTCTCGTCGAGCGTGCGCATGGTGGCAGATTCTGCCACGGAGTGTTGTGATCGCGGCAGATTCGGCAATCATGTGCGCTCGTCTTGTCCCTATCGTGGCGCGACATGAGGAAGTATCTGGGCTGGTCGGCGTTGGCGGCCACGGTCGTGCTCTGGTCGTCGTTCGCGCTGAGCACGCGCGGCATCGGTGGCTCCAGCCTCACCGTCGCCGACGCGGCCTTCCTTCGGTTCGCTACGCCCGTGGTGCTGCTGGCTCCGCTGCTGCCGAGCACGATCACGGCCGTACGCCGCGAGCGGCCCGCCGTCCTCGCGCTGCTGCTCGTCGGTGGCCTCCCGCACTTCCTCGTCTTCGCGTTCGGGGCCCGGCTGACCAGTGCGGCACTCACCGGGATGCTGGTCCCGGGCACCGTGCCGCTGTTCGTCACCCTGCTCGCGATGGCGCGCGGCCGGACCCCGATCCCGGCCCGGCGGGTGCTCGCGCTGGGGCTCATCACCGCCGGAGTCGGGGTGAGCGGGTTCCTCGTCGGCGGCGGAGCGTCCCTGGGTGGGGTCGGTCTGCTCCTCGTCGGAGGGTTCGCGTGGGCGGTGTTCACGATGGGGCTGCAGCGTACGAACCTGACGCTGCTGCAGATGGTGCTGACCGTCTGCGCCGTCTCGAGCCTGGCCGTGCTCGTCCTGGCGGCGTCCGGCGCGATGCCGTCGCACCTGCTCGCGGGCACTGCCGAGCTCGGCGACGTGCTGCTCCTCGTCGTTCTCCAGGGCATCGGGACCGGCCTGGGGTCGACGCTCTGCTACGCCTTCGCCGTCAAGGCCCTGGGTGGCGGCCCGGCCTCGGTCGGGGGTGCGGTGAGCCCGGTGCTGACCGCCGTCCTCGCGGTCCCGATCTTCGGCGAGGCCATCGGCCCGGGCCTCGCTGCGGCCCTCGCCCTGATCGTGGCCGGGGTGGCCACGTTCAACCGGGCCGGGGTCGCTCCGGGCTCAGCCGACGATGCGACCGGCATCGAGCCGGAGCACGTGATCGGCGGCGGCGATGCTCTCCTCGTCGTGGGTGACGCAGGCGATCGTGGCGCCGCGGGCGGCCTCCTCGGCGAGGATCTCGCGGGTGCGCTGCCGGCTGGCGGCGTCGAGCCCTGCGGCCGGCTCGTCGAGTAGCAGGATCTCTGTGCGCTGGACGATGCCCTGAGCCAGCAGCGCCCGCTGGCGCTGTCCGCCGGAGAGCTCGCCGAACGTACGCTGCTCGAGGCCGGTCAGCCCCACGCGCTCGATCGCCTCGGCGATCGCACCCTGCCGGTCGACCCACCGGGCCCTGCGGCCCCAGGTGCCGATCGCGACGACGTCACGGACGGTCACCGGGAGCGCGTCCGGTGTCGAGGGTCGCTGCACGACCAGAGCCACCCGCCCGCGGCGGCTGACCGAGCCGCGCCGAGGGTTCCGTACGCCCGCGAGCAGCTCGACGAAGGTCGACTTTCCTGACCCGTTCGGACCGGCGACGGCGGTGACCGTGCCGGGCGAGAACCATGCGCTGACGTCGTGGATCACGTCCTCGCCGGCGTAGCCGAAGCAGAGGCTCTGAGCGGACAGGGGCGGGGAGTCGGTCGTTGCGAGCGGGAGCACGTGCGCCACTATAGCAATTGGTAACCATTCTCATTAAGCGCTAGAGTCCCGCCCCGTGTCATCGATCACCGAGCCGTTCCGGACCGACTTCATGCTGCAGGCGCTGGCCGGCGGCGTACTGGTGGCGGCCATCTGCGGGGTCGTCGGCACCTGGGTCGTGATCCGCGGGATGGCCTTCCTCGGCGAGGCGATCGGGCACGGGATGCTCCCCGGCGTCGCCCTGGCGACGGTCCTCGGCGCCCCCGTCATGGTCGGCGGCGCGGTGAGCGCGATCGTGATGAGCGCGACGATCGGAGCGCTCCAGCGCCGCGGCCGGCTGACGTACGACACCAGCATCGGGCTGCTGTTCGTGGCGATGCTCTCGCTCGGCGTCATCATCATCTCCCACTCCCGCAGCTTCGCGACGGACGCGACGGCGATGCTGTTCGGCGACGTACTCGCCCTCGGGCCCGACGACCTCGCCGTCCTCGCGGTCGCCCTGGTAGTCACCCTGGCCGTCGCGATCGGCTTCCATCGCGCGTTCGTCGCCTCGGCCTTCGACCCCCGGATCGCCCGTACGTTGGGCCTACATCCGCAGCTGGCGCAGGTGATGCTCGTCGGCCTGGTGACCCTCGCCGTGGTCGCCTCCTACCAGGCGGTCGGCTCGCTGCTCGTGATCGCGCTGCTCCTCGCGCCGGCGGTGGCCGCGGGTCGGTGGACCACGCGGATCCCCACGACCATGGCCTGCGCCGCGGCGCTCGGCGCCGGCGCGGTCTTCATCGGCCTCACCGCTTCCTGGTACGCGGGCACCGCCGCCGGAGCGTCCATCGCCTGTGCGGCCATCCTCACCGCGGTCGCCTCGGGGCTGCTCCGCAGCGCCCTCGCTCTCCTTCGACGTCCGTCCCCCACCTCCGAAAGGACCTCATGCACCGCAGGACACTCGCCGGCATCGTCACAGGGCTGACGCTGGTCGCCACGGGATGCGGCACCGCTGCCCCGGCTGATGACGCGGACGCCGACCCCGGCTCCGGCAAGGACCACGGCGCCGTCGAGGGCGCGCAGGAGGTCGCCGAGCCGCAGCTGCACCTGACCACGATCGACGGCACCGGCACCGTCGCCCAGCTCGACCTCCTCGAGGGGAGCTCGGCCGAGGTCGGGCGGATCGGCAAGCCGAGCGCGGTCGACTCTGACGGCCGCTACCTGTTCGCGACCACCGCCGACGGCGTGGAGATCGTCGACAGCGGGATGTGGACCTGGGACCACGGCGACCACTTCCACTACTACCGGGGTGAGCCCACGCTGCTCGGCACGGTCGAGGGGGCAGGCGCCGCGACGGTCGCGACCGGACCGCTGTCGACGGCCGGGGCGACGGGGGTGTTCTTCGCGGGCAGCGGCGAGGCGGTGCTGCTCGACAACGAGGCCCTCGCCGACGGTGAGGTGCACGAGCTGTTCCGGATCGAGACCGAGCCGCACGCCGGGCTGGTCGCCCCGATCGGCGACGGTGCTCTGGTCACGGTCGCCGAGGGCGGCGAGGTCACCGGGCTCCGCTACCACGACGCCGACGGCAGCCCGGTGGACGACGAGATCCCGTGTGCCCGGGCGAGCGGCACCATCACCACCAAGGTCGGCGTGGTCGTCGGCTGCGCCGACGGCGCGGTGCTGGCCACCGAGACCGACGGCGAGCCCGAGGTCGAGCGGATCGCCTACCCGAAGGGCACGGAAGCCCCGCGAGCCACCGCGTTCGAGGGCCGCAAGAGCCGGCCGACCGTCGCGGCACTCTCCGGGACGACCGGGATCTGGCTCCTCGACACCCGCGAGCGGACCTGGACCCACCTCGACGCGGGTGTACCGCTGCGTCAGGTGGTCGCCGCCGACGACGAGGAGGGGCACGTCCTCGCCCTCGACACCACCGGTCGGGTACGCGTCTTCGCAGCCGGGGACGGCAGGCAGCTCGCCACGACCGAGCCCCTCGTCGACCTGAGCGACGCCGCCGGGGGAGTCGACCTGGTCGTGGACCAGGAGCGGGCCTACCTCAACGTGCCCGCCGAAGGGGTCGTCCACGAGATCGACTACGCCGACAAGGCGCGGATCGCGAGGACGCTCGAGACGCCCACCGCTCCGTCGTTCTTCACGGAGACGGGCCGATGAGGCGCCTCATCGGGATCGTGGCCGTCGCGATGGCACTCACCGGCTGCGCCGGAACGGCCGACGACGACGACCGCCCGCACATCGTGGTGACCACCAACATCCTCGGCGACGTCGTCGCGAGCACGGTCGGCGACGCCGCCCGGGTCACCACCCTGATGCGGCCCAACGCCGATCCGCACTCCTTCGAGATCTCGGCCCGGGAGGCCGCGATGATGCGGGAGGCCGACCTGATCGTCTCCAACGGGCTCGGGCTCGAGGAGGGCCTCCAGCGCCACCTCGACCGGGCGGCCGACGCCGGTGTCGAGACGTACGTCGCCGGCGAGCAGATCGATGTCCTCGACTACTCCGACGGCGAGGCCGAAGGCGCCCCGGACCCGCACTTCTGGACCGACCCGGCGCGGATGCTCGACGTCGTCGACGGCCTCGAAGCGGCGGTGACGGACATCGACGGCATCGACGAGCCGGCCGTGGAGCGGGCTGCGGCGGCGTACAAGATCGAGCTCGAGAGCCTCGACCGGGAGATGACCGACTCCTTCGCGAGCATCCCGCAGGCGCACCGCAGCCTGGTCACCAACCACCACGTCTTCGGCTACCTGGCCGACCGGTTCGGGTTCCGCGTCGTCGGTGCGGTGATCCCGGGCGGGACGACCCTGGCCGCGCCCAGCGCCGCGGACCTGCGCGACCTGACCGAGGCGATCGAGCAGGCCGGCGTACGGACGATCTTCGCCGAGTCCTCCCAGCCGGACCGCCTCATCCAGGTGCTCGCCGACGAGGCGGGCGTCGACGTCGAGGTCAGCGAGCTGTTCACGGAGTCCCTGACCGAGAAGGGCCAGGGCGCCGACACCTATCTCACCATGATGCGCGCCAACACCGAGCGCATCACCAGCGGGCTCTCACCAGGGCCCACCGATTGAAAGGGACACCATGACAACCCCACAGAACCGTGCCCTCCGGGCCGTCACGGCGGTGGCCGGCGTATCGCTGGCGCTCTCGGCGTGCGGATCCACCGCCGAAGGCGACGAGTCGACCGCCCCGAAGGCCGAGGAGGGCGGCCGCCTCGCGGTGACCTACACCAACGGGATCGCCGTCCTGGATGCCGAGTCCCTCGATGTCGTCGAGGAGTTCGAGACCGAGGAGTTCGTACGCCTCAACCCGTTCGGCGACGGTCGCAACCTCGCGGTCACCACCAGTGAGGGCTTCCAGGTGCTCGACACCCGGACCCCCGAGCTGACCGACCTCGTCTTCCCGGCGGACACCGGCGGGCACGTCGTCCACCACGGCGACAACACGGTCCTCTTCGCCGACGGCAGCGGCGAGACGACCATCTTCGAGACCGGCGCGCTGAACGACGCCGGCAAGCTTCCGGAGACCACCACCTGGACGGCTCCCGATGCCCACCACGGCGTCTCGATCGTGCTCGAGGACGGCACCCTGCTGACCACCGTGGGCACCGAGGAGAGCCGCTCGGGCGCGATCGCCCTGACGCCCGAGGGAAGCAGCTTCGAGCAGGTCGCCGCCAACGACACCTGCCCCGGCATCCACGGTGAGGGCACCGCGGCCGACGAGGCGGTGGTCTTCGGCTGCGAGGACGGCGCCCTGCTCTACCGCGACGGCGAGTTCGAGAAGCTCCAGGCCCCCGACGAGTACGGCCGGATGGGCAACGCCTACGTCTCGGAGACCAGCCCGATCGTCGTCGGTGACTACAACACCGACCCCGACGCCGAGGGCTACCTGCTCGACACGGTCACGCTCATCGACACCGAGAAGAGCACGTTCAAGCCGGTCGCGCTGCCCGAGGGCGTCGAGTACACCTTCCGCGACGTGGCGCGCGGCCCGGAGGACCTCGCCTACATCCTCGCGACCGACGGCTCGATCCACGTCCTGGACCCCGCGACCGGGAAGATCACCGACGAGTTCCCGGTCGTGAAGCCCTGGGAGGGGCCGGCGGAGTGGCAGGACCCGCACCCGGCGATCAAGGTGAGCGGCGACATCGCCTACGTCACCGAGCCGGCCGCCAACACGGTGCACGCCGTCGACCTCACCTCCGGTGAGGTCACCGCCTCGGTCGAGCTCTCCGAGCAGCCGAACGAGATCGCCGTCGGCTGAGTCTCGTGTCCTGTCGTGCTCGGCTCAGTCGCCCGCCGGAACCACCATCGGCGTACCGGCGACCGGGTCGGGCACGACGACGCACGGCAGCCCGAACGCCTTCTCGACGACCTCCGCGGTGACCACCTCGGCCGGCGGCCCCTCGGCGAGGATCCGGCCGTCCGCCATGACCACGAGGTGGTCGCTGTAGCGGCAGGCCAGGTTGAGATCGTGCAGCACCGTGACGATGGTCCGCCCGGTCTCCCGGTTGAGCGTGCGCAGCAGCCGGAGCAGGTCGACCTGGTGACTGATGTCGAGGTACGTCGTCGGCTCGTCGAGCAGCAGCAGATCGGTCTGCTGGGCGAGCGCCATCGCGATCCAGACCCGCTGTCGCTGGCCCCCGGACAGCTCGCGCAACGGACGGTCGACGAGCTCGCCGGTGTCGGTGGCGGCGAGCGCCTCGGCGACCGCCTCCTCGTCGCGCGCGCTCCAGTGGCGGAACCAGCCCTGGTGCGGGTGGCGTCCGCGCGAGACCAGGTCACCGACGGTGATGCCGTCAGGGGCGACCGGGGTCTGGGGGAGCAGCCCGAGGATCCGGGCGACCTCGCGCGAGCCGCGATCGAGGATCGGGGTCCCGTCGAGCAGCACCTCGCCGGCGGACGGACGCAGCAGCCGGGCGAGGCCCCGCATCAGCGTCGACTTGCCGCAGGCGTTGGCGCCGACGATCGCCGTCACCCGCCCGTCGAGCACGTCGAGATCGAGCCGGTCGACGACCACCCGGTCGTCGTAGCCGAGCGACAGCTCGCGCGCCGCGAGCCGCGGCGCCTGGGTCTCGCTCATCCGCCCATTCCTCTCCGGTTGGTGGTGGCGATGAGCCACAGCAGGTACGGCGCGCCGACGGCGCCGGTGACGACGCCGGTCGGGACCTCGACCGGCAGCAGGTTCATCGCGACGTAGTCGGCGATCAGGCACACGATCGCGCCGACCGCGCCGGCCGCGACGATGCCGCCGCGGGCACTGCCGAGCAGCCGGTCGGCGACCGGCCCGGCGACAAGGGCGACGAACGCGATCGGTCCGGCGACCGCGGTGGCCAGCGAGGTCAGCAGCACCCCGGTCGCGATCAGCGCGAGCCTGGTCGCCTCGATGCGTACACCCAGACCGCGGGCGGTGTCGTCGCCCAGCTCGACCGCGCGGAGCATGCGCTGGAGCAGCGGCACCAGGGGTGCGAGCACCACGAGGGCGATCAGCAGGGCGTTGTTGTCCGTATCGCCGGCCTGCCCGATCGAGCCGGTCAGCCAGTGCAGTGCGGCCCGGGCCTCGGTGAGCGAGGTGCGGGTGAGCAGGTAGCCGGTGACGCCGGTGCAGAACGCCGCCGTGCCGATCCCGATCAGCACGAAGCGGTAGCCGGTGATGCCGTCGCGCCAGGCCAGGACGTACATCGCGATCGCGGTCAGCAGCCCGCCGCCGAAGGCCAGCACGGGAAGGCTCACCCCGGCGAGGGCGGGCACCGCGATGCCGGCGACGGCCGCGACGCTCGCGCCCGCTGAGATGCCGACGAAGTCGGGGGAGGCCAGCGGGTTGCGCAGCAGCTGCTGGAAGATCGTGCCGGCCGCGCCGAGGGCCAGCCCGACGCACACCGCCGCCTTGACCTGCGGTCCGCTCAGATCGCGCACGATGAAGTCGACGGCGGCGTGGTCGCGCAGATGGAGCAGCGAGGCCAGCACCTGGTCGAGGCTGAGCTGGACCGAGCCGAAGCAGAGCGTGAGCAGGGCCAGGACAGCGGCGACGACGAGCAGGACGAGAGGTACGACGCCCGCGCGGACCCGACGGCTGCGGCGCGTGCGCCGCAGGTCCAGGACGGTCTGGGGCGTGACGGTCTGGGGCATGACGCTCATAGGTCCGCCAGCCGGGCGTAGCGGACGAGGAGCACGAAGAACGGGGCGCCGATGATGCCGAGGACCACCCCGACCTGGAGCTCGCCGGTACCGCCGAGGACCCGCCCGAGGACGTCCGCGCCGAGCAGCAGCAGCGCACCGAGCACCATCGAGTAGGGCAGGACCCAGCGGTAGTCGGGACCGCACAGGAAGCGCGCCACGTGGGGCACCACCAGACCGACGAAGACGATGGGACCGCACGCCGCGGTCGCCGCACCGCAGAGCAGCCCGACGACGAGGAACGACAGGATCCGGGTCCTGGTCAGGGAGACGCCCAACCCACGGGCGGCGTCGTCGCCCAGGGCCAGGGCGTTGAGCCAGCGACCGCACAGCAGCGCCAGGACGACGCCGACCAGCAGGAACGGGGCCACGCCCGTCACGATCGGGGCGTAGCGGCCGGCCAGCGAGCCGACCTGCCAGAAGCGGTACTGCTGCTGGGCGTCGAGGTCGGTCAGCAGCAGCCCGGTGGTCACCGCGGTCAACCCCGCGGTGATCGCGGCCCCGGCGAGGGCCATCTTCACCGGCGTCGCGCCGTCACGCCCCAGCGATCCGACGGCATAGACGAGCACGGTCGCCGCCAGCGCCCCGGCGAACGCCGCGAGGACGTGGAACCCGAGCGAGCTGATGCCGAGCAGGGTGATCGAGCCGACCACCGCGAAGGCGGCGCCGGCGTTGACGCCCATGATTCCCGGGTCGGCGATGGCGTTGCGGGTCAGTCCCTGCAGCAGTGTCCCCGCGATCCCGAGAGCCGCGCCGGCGAGCAGTCCGAGCACGGTCCGGGGGACCCGCAGGCGTACGGTCACGGTGTCCTCGACCGAGGTGGCCTGCATGCTGAGCACATTCTCGGGTCGGAACGCGTCGAGGACCTCGCTCAGCGCGATGTCGCGCGACCCGAGGGTCACGCTGAGGAAGGCGAGGACGGGCACGAGTGCGACGAGCAGCAGCAGGCCGACGGCGAGCCCGGAGGCCCGCCGCCGTCGTGCTGGTGTCGGTGTCGCGGTGGCGACGGAGGCGGTCACCGCCGGGGTCAGTCGCCGATGCTGTCGTCGACGTCGGCGAGGTCGGCGGTCAGCTTGGTCAGAGCGTCGGCGTAGTCGGCGTAGGTGTGCAGCCAGAAGGCCGGCCACTCGATGACCTGGCCTTCCTTCGCCGCGCGGATGGACGTCCAGGTCGGCTGTCCCTCGGCCGTCTTCGTGGCGTCCACGAAGGTGCGGCTATCGATCAGCAGGACGTCGGGCTGGTACTTGTCGGCGTTCTCCCAGCTCAGGTTCTCCCAGTAGGGGAAGTCCGGGTCGGGCGAGTCGGGCGTGACGACCTGCAGGCCCCACTCGGTGAAGTCGAGCAGCTCCGGGGCGTACTCCGGGTTGGCGGCGTAGAGCAGGTCGTCGGCGGGGGAGACCGCCAGCGCGGTCAGGTCCTTGTCCTTCATCTCGGCGATGAACCCGTCGCGGGCCTTCTCGAAGGCCTCCTTGTCCTGGGCGCCCTGGGCGCTCTCGACGTCCGCGCCCAGGCTCTCGGCGAGGTCCTCGTAGCCCTCGGCCAGGTTGAGGATCGAGCCGCCCTGGGACGGGCCGACGACCGGGGCCAGCTCGGCGAGCTTCTTGCTCTTCGCCTTGGTGCCGTTCTCCAGGCCCGAGTGTGCCTTCTCGGCCGGCCACCAGTCGGCCACGATCAGGTCCGGGCTCAGCGTGGACGCCTTGGCGACGTCGATCGAGCCCCACTCCTCACCGAGGATCTCGATGTCGGTCAGGTCGACGCCGTCCAGGTTCGGGTCGGTCTCGACCGACTCGTCACCGTAGATGCCGACCGGGCGGATCCCATAGGAGATCAGTGCGGCGGCCGCGGGGGCGTGGGCGATGATCCGGGTCGGCGTCTCGTCGGTCTTCACGACCTCGCCCGAGCCGTCGGTGAAGCTCCACGGGCCGTCGGGAACCGAGGACGCTCCGGATGCCGGCTTCGCGCCGTCGTCGTCGGCGATGTCGGAGGAGCAGGCGGACAACGCCAGGACCAGGGCAGCGGCAGCGGCCGTGGCTGCGGCGAGGTGGGGGCTCATGAGGTGAGGCTAACCTAAATCGACCCCGGGTGGGTATGGATCCGGTTGACTAGGAAAGTGCCCGGCGGGAGCTGTCGAGGAACGTACGGAAGGCCGTGCGGTCCTCGGGTCCGAGATCGGCCAGCATCTGCTCCTCCAGCTCTTCGACGCGAGGATCGTAGGTGTCGAGGAAGGCTCGCCCCTCGGTGGTGAGGCTGATCAGCATGCGGCGCCGGTTGTCGGGGTCGATGCGGCGCTCGATGAGACCGCGGCGCTCGAGGGCGCCGATGAGATCGGCGGCGGACTGGGCACGTACGAACGATGCGCGGGCCAGGTCGGCCGCGCTCATCGTGGGGCGGCGCTCCAGCACCGAGAGGGCGGTGTACTGCAGGGCGGTGACCCCTGATTCCTTCAGGACGGCGTCGAGGCGGGCTCGGGTGGCGAGCTCGAGCTGCTTGACGACGTAGAGCAGCAGGGGTGCGTCGGTCATGCGGTCATTCAAGCATCGCCGCGCTTGCGGGAGGAGCCTACTTCTGAGATTATCAGGATTCCTGTCAATCATGAGGAGTTCATCATGCCCGGAACCCCCCTGCCCGACGCCCTACGGGCGGAGCGCATCGACGACATCGCGGTGCTGACGCTCGCCCGGCCCGCGAAGCGGAACGCGCTCAGCGACGAGGCGGTGCTCGGGATCGAGCGGTTCTTCGATGGCCTCGAGCCGGACGTACGCGCCGTCGTCATCGACGCGGACGGCGACCATTTCTGCGCCGGGCTCGACCTGGCCGAGATGACCGAGCGCGACACCCTCGCCGGCGTCAGCCACTCGCGGATGTGGCACCGGGTCTTCGAGAAGATCGAGTTCGGGCCGGTCCCGGTCGTGGCGGCGCTGAAGGGTGCGGTGGTCGGGGGCGGGCTGGAGCTCGCCGCCGCCGCGCACGTCCGGGTCGCGGAGGAGTCCACCTTCTACGCCCTGCCCGAGGGGCAGCGCGGGCTCTTCGTCGGCGGGGGCGCCTCGGTGCGCGTCCCGCGGCTCATCGGGGTCTCCCGGATGGTCGACATGATGCTGACCGGCCGTCGCTACGACGCGCAGGAGGGGCTGACGTTGGGCCTGAGCCAGTACGCCGTGGCCGACGGCACCGGCCGCAAGACCGCCCTCGAGCTGGCCGGCCGGATCGCGCAGAACGCGCCGCAGACCAACTTCGCCGTCGTGCAGGCGCTGCCGCGCATCGCCGAGGCCAACCCCCGAGACGGCTTCCTGATGGAGTCGCTGATGGCTGCGATCGCGCAGGGGACCGACGACGCCAAGGGCCGGATGCAGGACTTTCTCGACGGCCGAGCCAAGAAGGTGACGGACCAGTGAGCATCGAGCAGGGTGATGTCGTCTGGTCGCCTCCCGCCGACGTGCTCTCCACGTCCCGGGTCGGTGAGTTCCTGGCCTGGCTCGCCCGCGAGCGCTCGGTGGAGATGACGACCCACGAGGAGCTGTGGCGCTGGTCGGTGACCGACCTCGACGGCTTCTGGTCGGCGGTGTGGGAGTTCTTCGGCGTTCGGAGCCATGTTGCGTACGACGCCGTCCTGGCCTCTCGTGAGATGCCCGGGGCGCGCTGGTTCCCGGGGGCGCTGCTCAACTATGCCGAGCACGCGCTCGGCACCGACGCTGATCTCGACCGGGTTGCGGTGCTCGGCCGCTCGCAGACCCGTGACGACGTCGAGCTGACCTTCGGCGACCTGCGTGACCAGGTGGCCAGGGCGCGGGCGGCGCTGGCGAGGCTGGGCGTACGCCGCGGCGACCGCGTCGCCGGCTACCTCCCCAACATCCCCGAGGCCCTGGTCGCCTACCTCGCCACGGCGAGCCTGGGCGCGACCTGGGCGTCGTGCGCGAGCGAGTTCGGGCCGCGCAGCGTGATCGACCGCTTCGCCCAGATCGAGCCGGTCGTGCTGCTGGTCGCCGGCGGCTACCGCTACGGCGCCAAGGACGTCGACCGGCGCGAGCAGGTGGCCGAGATCCGGGCCGAGCTGCCGTCGGTGCGGCACGTGGTCGACGTCGAGTACGGCGAGCACCGGGTCGAGGACGCGCTCTCCTGGACTGCTCTGCTGGCGTCGGAGGACGAGGCCGAGCCGGCCTTCGAACCGGTGCCCTTCGACCACCCGTTGGTGGTGCTCTTCTCCTCCGGCACCACCGGGCGGCCGAAGGCGATCGTCCACGGTCACGGCGGGATCCTGCTCGAGCACCTCAAGAACCACGCGCTCTCGTGGGACATGGGGCCGAAGGACCGGATGCTCTGGTTCTCCACGACCGCCTGGATGATGTGGAACGCGCTGGTGTCCTCGCTCTTGGTGCGCTCCTCGATCGTCATGGTCGACGGCAACCCGATGCACCCCGACCTGACCTGGCAGTGGCGGCTCGCGGCCTCGACCGGGGCGACGGTCATGGGCGCCAGCCCGGGGTTCGTGATGGCCTGCCGCAAGGCCGGTGTCGATCTGAAGGAACTCGGTGACCTACGGATCCGCGTCCTCGGCTCGGCCGGGGCGCCGCTGCCGCCGGAGGGCTACGCCTGGTTGTCCGACCAGCTTCCCGGAGCGCAGATCAACGTCGGCAGCGGCGGCACCGACGTCTGCTCCGGCATCGTGCAGAACAACCCGCTGCTCCCGGTCTACGCCGGGGAGATCTCCGGCCGCTGCCTCGGCGTCGACGCCCACGCCTTCGACGAGTCCGGCCGCCCGGTGACCGGCGAGCTCGGCGAGCTGGTCATCACCTCGCCGATGCCCTCGATGCCGGTCGGCTTCTGGGGCGATTCCGACGGGTCTCGCTACCGCGAGGCCTACTTCGACCACTTTCCCGGCGTGTGGCGCCACGGTGACTGGATCCTCTTCCACGACAACGGCAGCTGCCACGTCGCCGGCCGTTCCGACGCGACCCTCAACCGCGGCGGCGTACGCCTCGGCACGGCCGAGTTCTACCGCGTCGCCGAGGAGGTGGACGGTGTCGCCGACTCGTTGGTCGTCCATCTCGAGGACCCCGACGGCGGCAACGGCGAGCTGCTGCTCTTCGTGGTCACAGACGAGGGTTCCCGACTCGACGACCCGCTCCGGACCCGACTGGTCCGTGCGCTGCGCTCGGCGCTCTCTCCACGGCACATCCCCGACCAGGTGATCGAGGTGCCCGCGGTGCCGCGCAACCTCACCGGCAAGAAGCTCGAGCTGCCGGCCAAGCGCATCCTGCAGGGCGTACGTCCTGAGGACGTCGCCAGTCGCGACGCCCTCGCCGATCCAGCTTCCCTCGACCCGTTCGTCGCACTGGCGGCCTCGGGCGCGCTGAGCAGGAGGACGGCATGAGGAGCGGTGAGAACGTTCGTACGCTCGGGGTCGTCGGCACCGGTGCGATCGGGGTCAGCTGGGTGGTGCTCGGGCTCGAGCACGGGCTCGACGTGGTCGCCTGGGACCCGGCCGAGGGCGCCGAGGAGCGGCTGCGCGCGCTGGTTCCGGAGGGTGCGCTGCGGTTCGCGGACGGCCTCGAGGGCGTCGGCGCGGCCGCGGACCTGGTGCTCGAGAGCGGGCCGGAGCGGCTGGAGGTCAAGCGCGAGATCTTCGCGACGCTCGATGCGGCCGCACCACCCGAGGTGCTGCTGACCAGCAGCTCCTCGGGCCTGATGCCCAGCTCGTTCCAGGACGCCTGCACGCACCACCCCGAGCGGGTGCTGGTGGCCCACCCGTTCAACCCGCCGCACCTGGTGCCGCTGGTCGAGGTCGTCGGCGGGCGAGCGACGTCGCCGGAGGCCACCCAGGCCGTCCTGGAAACCCTGCGCCACCTGGGCAAACGCCCCATCCACATCCGCCGCGAGGTCCCAGGGCACGTGGCCAACCGGCTCCAGGCGGCGCTGTGGCGCGAGGCCTACCACCTGGTCGACCAGGGCATCGTCTCGGTCGCCGACATCGACACCGCGATCGCCGACGGGCCGGGGCTGCGCTGGTCGCTGCTCGGACCGTTCGCGACCCAGCACCTCTCCGGCGGCCCCGGCGGGCTGGGCCACGTGCTCGAGCACCTCGGCCCGCCCATGGTCGACTGGTGGGACGACCTGGGCCACCCGACGCTCACCGCCGGGCTGGTCGAGAAGCTGGTCGACGGGGTCGAGGAGGAGCTCGACGGGACCTCCGCCGAGGACCTGGTCGCGCGCCGTGACCAGGCCCTGCGGCGACTGCTGGAGATCAAGACCGACCTCGGGCTCGGCTGAGACCCCGAGCCCACGAGACGAACGAGGATCGACATGTTGGACAGCGGCATCGGATCGTGGCCCGCCCGACGGGCCCGGATGACCCCCGGCGCGCGGGCGTTCGTCCAGGACGACGCGGTGGTGACGTACGCCGAGGTCGACCGCCTCGTCGAGGCGGTCGCCCACGGGCTGCGCGCCCGCGGCGTCGCGGCGGGTGACCGGGTCGCCTTCCTGGGCCTGAACTCGATCGAGCTCGCGGTCACGCTCTTCGCCACCGCCCGGCTCGGCGCCGTCTTCCTGCCGCTCAACACCCGGCTGGCGCCGCCCGAGCTGGCCTGGATCCTCGCCGACGCCGAGCCGGTGCTGCTGATCCACGCCGACGACTTCGACGCGTCGGTCGCCGCAGAGGCGGTCGCGGCGATGGGCCTGCCGAGCCATCGGTTCACCGCCGCCGGCGGCCACGGCCTCGGCACCCTCGCGGTGCCGTCGAAGGAGCGGATCGACGTCGAGGTCGGGCCGGACGACGTCTTCATGATCCAGTACACCTCCGGCACCAGCGGCCGCCCCAAGGGCGTGATGTTGACGCACGGAAACATCGCCTGGAACGCCTTCAACCTGCTCGTCGACGTCGACATCCGCTCCGACGAGATCGCCCTGGTCACCGCCCCGCTGTTCCACACCGCGGCGCTCAACCAGATGCTGCTCCCGACCTTCCTCAAGGGCGGGACGTCCCTCATCGCGGCCCGCTTCGACCCGGCGGCCGCGATCGCGACGATCGAGCGCGAGCGGGTCACCCTGCTCTTCGGCGTCACCTCGATGTACCAGGCCCTCGCCCAGGAGCCGACCTGGGCGAGCGCCGACCTCGACAGTCTCCGCTCGGCCCTGAGCGGCGGTGCGCCGATCCCGCGCACGCTCCTGGACACCTGGCAGAGCCGCGGCCTGCACATCATCCAGGGCTACGGCCTCACCGAGGCGTCCCCGGGGACGACCATGCTGCGTGCCGGCGACGGCCTCGACAAGCTCGGCTCGGCCGGCACCCCCTGCTTCTTCACGGACGTACGCGTCGTGGCGCCCGGCAACACCGAGGCGGCACCCGGCCAGGCCGGCGAGGTGCACGTCAGCGGCCCCAACGTGACTCCCGGCTACTGGCACAACGAAGCGGCGACGGAGGCTGCGTTCGACGGTCCCTGGCTGCGTACGGGTGATGTCGCGGTGCTCGACGACGACGGCTTCCTCTACGTGGTCGACCGGGTGAAGGACATGTTCATCAGCGGTGGCGAGAACGTCTATCCGGCCGAGGTCGAGCAGGCGATCTACACCCATCCCGACGTCGCCGAGACCGCCGTCATCGGCGTCCCCGACGAGCGCTGGGGTGAGGTGGGCAGAGCCGTCGTCGTACGCCGCCCGGACTCCGCCCTCGACCAGGACGACCTGCTGAAACACCTCGACGGACGGCTCGCCCGCTACAAGATCCCCAAGGCCGTCGTCTTCGTCGACGAGATCCCGCACAACGCCTCCGGGAAGCTGCTGAAGTCCCGGGTCCGCGAGCTGTACGGCACCCCGAAAGGAGCATGACGCATGCCCACCCCCTACGAACCCCGCATCGACACCAGGTCGATCCGAGCCCTCGACATGCACACCCACGTCGAGGCCGACCACCACGGCCATCTCTCGCTCGACCAGGAGCTGATGGACGCCTCGGCGGCCTACTTCCGCGGCGACCACCCCCGCACCCCGACCGTCGACGACCTCGCCGCCTACTACCGCGAGCGGAACATGGCCGCGGTGATCTTCACCGTCGACGCCTCGACCGGCCTCGACCACCCGCCGCTGTCCAGCGAGGAGATCGCCGAGCGCGCGACCGAGCACGCCGACGTGCTGATCCCGTTCGGCTCGGTGGACCCTCGCCGGGGCGAGGCCGCCGTGAAGCAGGCCAGACGACTGGTCGAGGACCTCGGCGTACGCGGCTTCAAGTTCCATCCCGGTCTGCAGGCCTTCTCGCCGAACGACCCGGAGCACACCCCGCTGTGGGCGACCCTGCAGGAGCTCGGCGTGGTCGCCCTCTTCCACACCGGCCAGACCGGGATCGGGGCCGGCCTGCCCGGCGGCCGCGGCATCAAGCTGCGCTACTCCGACCCGCTGCTCCTCGATGACGTGGCCGCCGACTTCCCCGACCTGCAAATAGTGATGGCTCACCCCGCCGTCCCTTGGGTCGACGTCCAGATCTCGATCGCCACCCACAAGGCCAACGTGCACATCGACCTGTCCGGCTGGTCGCCGAAGTACTTTCCGCCGCAGCTGGTCAAGCAGCTCAACGGCCCGCTGCGCCACAAGGTGCTCTTCGGCTCCGACTTCCCGGTGATCACCCCCGATCGCTGGTTCGCCGACCTGGAGAAGCTCGAGATCAAGGACGAGGTCCGCCCTCTGCTGGTGAAGGACAACGCCCTGCGCCTGCTCGGGCTGGTCTGAGCAGGCGCAGGGCGGGGCTCACGACCAGTCGGGTGAGTACGGCCGGTTGAACGCGTCCGGCCGGAACGGGATGAACCGGGCCGGTCCGAGGTCGAAGGACTCCGCGACCCGGTTCATCCGGGCCGGAGTCTCCCGGCCGTGCCATGCGCCGGTGTCGAGCCGGTGCAGCAGCAGGTCGGCCGCCGCGACGCGCTCGGCGTCGGTGAACCCGCAGTGGGTCGGCGCCTCGACGTACGTCTGGCGCAGGAGGTACGCGTTGCCTGCCCGGGTGACCTCGTCCTGATACTCGCTCTGCTGGGCGACCGTCGAGATCTGGTCGCCGATGTTGCTCATCGTCACGACCGGCACGCTGATCCGGCCGTCGAACTCGGTCCCGAGCGCGAAGCGCTCCACGGCGGCGGGATCGGCGCTGATCCGGTCGGCGTCGTCGACCTGCGAGACGTCGGCCGCGAGCGACAGCCCGGCCTGCCGGTAGAGCCGGGAGACCACTCGGCGTGCCTCCGGCGAGGCGCCGGCGAGCTGCTCGGCGTAGTCGACGCCGGTGTTCCACGACGGGTTGCCGCCGACCAGGGCCTCGAAGGTCCGTCGGCTGCTCATCGCCTGGCCGATGTAGGGGAGCGAGTCGGCGGCCAGGGCGCCGTACCAACCCCGCTGGTACGCCTCGGTGTCCCGGGGTTCGGGCCGCGGCTCCGACTCGGACCATGCCGGCAGCTGGCCGATGGTGGCGGCCAGCGCGATCCGGGCGCGCCCGGCGGGAGTCTGCTGAGCCTCGGCGACGCGCTGCTGCCAGGCCGCGATCGACCCCTTGACGTCCTCCGGGATCCCGACGACCGGCAGGGTGCCGGCGGGATCGAGCAGCGTCGAGAGGACGAAGACGGTGTCCAGCTTCTGGTTCCACTGCGAGACGGTGCCGGACAGCCCGCCGCACATCGAGACGACACCGTCGATCGCGTCCGGGTAGTGCTGGGCGACGCCGGCGGCGACGAACCCACCCATCGAGCTGCCCATCGTGATCCGCCGGTCGGCCTCGCCGGCGGCGTCCTCGAACCGGTCCAGCGCCTCCACCTGGTTGGCGAGGGCGCCGGGAATGTTCCATCCCGTCACGGTGCGGGTCGTGCCGCCGTACGCCGCGCCCTGCTCGACCAGACGCTCGGCCGTTCGGGAGGCGGTGGCCGAGCCGGCGAAGTCGAGGTCGACGAAGACGGTGCCGTTCCAGTCGTCCGGGACCAGGAAGCGGTAGGGCGTCGAGTCGTCGAGGCGTCCGCTGATCACGGTGGTCTCCTTCGCTGCCATGGCGGGGGTGCCGACGGCCAGCAGTGCCGGCGCCGCCACGACCGCAGCGACCGCTGCGGCGATCGTGGTTCTCGGTCTTGAGTGCAGGTTCATCACAGCTCACTTTCCTGGTGGGGTCGTACGTCGAGGCGGCTCTCGCCACGACGAAGGGCATGGAGGGCGACGGCGAACGCGCAGGTCAGAGCCACCGCGGCACCCGTCAGCAGCGACACCCGCCCGGAGGTCCGGTCGATGACCCAGCCGCTGATCAGGCCACCGAACGGCGCCATCCCGACGTTGCCCAGCATCATCAGAGCCATCACGCGGCCGACCGCTCGTGCCGGTGCCGCGGCCTGGGCGACCGCGTTGATGACGGCGGTGTAGAAGCCGAAGCCGAGGCCGAGCACGGGGGCGAGCGCGAGGAAGACCGCGAGCGTGCCGGGCAGCGCGCTGGTGAACAAGGTGGCGCCGAGCAGTGCGCAGCCCGCGGCGAGCGTCGCCGTCGACACCCTGGGCAGCGCGGTCGCGACCAGGCCTCCGGCCACGGCGCCGACGGCGTTGAGGGCGTGGTTGAGGCCGACGCTCGTCGCCGATCCGTCGAAGGTCAGCGTCACCACGGAGGTGAGGACGATGTTCAGGTTGAGCGCCAGCAGCGCGATCACGGCGTTGACGACCAGCAGAAGCCGTAGCGACGGATCCGCCAGGAGCCCTGCGACCCGGCCGGTCCCGAGGTCGAGGTGCCGCATCGGAGGGTCCTCGCGAGGACGTACGAAGAGCAGCAGGACCCACACGAGCACGAAGGAGGCGGCGTTCGCCAGCAGGCACACGACCGGGCCGGCCGCCTGGAACAGCAGCCCGGCCAGGCCGGGCCCGATCGAGCGCCCGGCCGCCACCGCGATCGTGCTCAGAGACACCGCCCGGCCGAGCCGGTCCGCGCTCACCAGCGACCGGATGATCGCCTGGGCGGCGACGCGCTCGAAGGCGTTCACCGCTCCGAGGCAGGCGACCAGGCCGTAGATCACCAGCAGGCTCGGGGCATCTGCCGAGACCGCGACGGCGAGCAGCGAGACCACGACGGCCGACAGTGCTGCGCCGATCAGCAGGACGGCTCGTGAGCTGACCCGGTCGACGATCCGGCCGGCGTGGATGCTGAGCAGCAGGATCGGCAGGAACTGCGCGAAGGTCACGCCGCCGAGGGCCTGGGCGCTGCCGGTCGCCTCGAGCACCACCAGCGACAGCGCGAGATTCTGGAACCAGGTGCCGACGTTCGTGACCACCTGCCCGACGAAGTATCGGCGGAAGTCCGGCTGGGCGAGCGGAGACAGGATCCCGGCGTACGTCATCAGGTCAGTCCCTCGCGGGCACCCGATCGCGCAGGAAGTCGGCGATCCGCTCGGGGATGCGAGCCGCGCCGCTCGAGCGCGAGTCGGCGTTGTTGGCGCGGATCTCCAGCACCGGGATGCCCTCCGCCTCAAGGGCCTCGGAGATGAACCGACCGCCCGGGGTGTCGTCGGCGACCAGATGCACGACGCCGTCGACGCCGTGAGCCAGCGCCTCCTTGACGTACCACTGCGCCGACCACGGCGGTACGTAGAGCAGGTCGGTCAGGCCGACGAACCGGGCCGCGAGCGCCCGGAGCTGGTCGGGGCCGTAGCGGACGTAGCCGTCCGCCGCGATCGCCAGGTACATCGACCACACGAACACCGCGCCGAACTCCTCGTGGAACCGCTGGTAGAGGTCGAGGTCGGACCACAGGCCACGACCGATCCACATCAGCCGCCGGCGCTCCCCGGGGCAGACGGCGACACCGTCGTCGACCCGCCGGGCCACCTCGTCGTGCAGCCGGCGAGCCGCATCGACGGCCCATTGCGTGCCCCGGTGCCATTGCGGGACCATCACCGCCGGCATCGTGTCGTTGACCAGGACCGGTGCCGGTCGGGCGGTGGCGAGGAGGTCCCGCGTGCGCCGGTTCCACTCGGCCTGCTCGTTGGCCAGCCGCATGATCTCCGCGAAGCGGTCCTCGTCGAAGGCGCGTCCGGTGCGCTCCTCCAGCCAGCCGATCAGGTCCTCGATCTCGCTCTGCAGGAGATCGAGGCGATCGGTGCCGAACGCCGCCTCCCATTCGTACGGCACCAGCTCCCACCATCGCGGCGGCACCGGGTCGGCCGCGGTGCGCGAGAGCAGGTACGTCTCGGTCCCGGGCCGGCGGCCCCACTGCTCGAAGATCTTGTGGGTCACGTCGCCATGGCTGTCCGCGATCGCGAACGCCGGGTCGGGCAGCCCGCCCCACGGCTGCTGTTCGATCGGCAGCATCTGGGCGCCGAGCGGCATGGCGTCGTACTGCTGGCTGTGGTCCGGCAGGCCGGTGTCGGCCAGCAGGCGCATGCTCGCCGGCCCGAGGCGCTTGGCGGAGATGATCGAGGCCCACCACTGGTTGACGACGTACGGCACGTCGAACGCGCGCAACACCTCGTGCGGCGCATCCGCGTTGACGAGCGCGATCGGGTCGCCCTCGCGGGCGCGCCGCGCCGTCTCGGCGAACCACTGCTTCTGATGCTGCGTCGCGGCGCGGGCCGCTTCGAGCCGGCTCATGAGTGGATTCCTCCTGCTGTGGATGCGAGCCCGGCCCGGATCTCGGCGACGCTCTCCTGGGCCGCGGTGACCGGGTCCTCGGCCGACCGGATACGGGTGCGAGCCACGAGCGGGACCCCGAGGCGACCGAGCGCCAGCCGCTGGTCGGGCAGGTCCCAGGCCGAGGCGTCGTCGTGCTCACGCACCAGCGCCAACGCCGCCCTCGCTCCGGTCTGCTCGGCGCACGTGGCGGTGTACGCCGCTCGTGCCGCGGCCAGGCCACGCGTGGCAGCGGCCGGGCGGGCGAGATGCCCGGCCGCCAACCCGTCGATCACCTCGCCGACGGTGGGCGCCTCGACGGCGACACCGAGCCAGGCCAGGTCGCCGGTGTCGTGGTCCTCGCCGACCACGACGACGTCTCCGGTTCGCTCCAGGGCGTCGTAGACGCCGGGGTCGGGGTGGTTGCTCCCGGTCACGAAGACGGGTGTCGCGCCCGGTGCGGTCGAAGCCTGGGCCTCGGTCACCGCGGCGACCGCCTCCTCGGGCGGCATGGCGACCGCGGCGCGGTAGACCCGGAGAGCCGCTGAGCCCGCACAGCCACCGGACCGGCGACGCTCGCGCATCGTCTCGAGTGCACGTCCCAGAGCCCGCTCCCGCTCGGCCGCGCGGTGGAGCGACCCGATGTCGGCGCGCCGGCCCGTGACCTGTTCGCAGAAGTCGAGCAGACGGGCGTACTGCCTCCCCACGAATCGCCGGGCCGCCGGGCTGTCCAGGCGGGGAGCGTCGACGAGGTGGACCGGGAAGGGCAGGCGCCCGCGCCGGGCGAGGATGCGCAGGACGTAGAAGATGCGGAGGTTGGTCTGCGAGTCATGGCAGACCACCAGTGCGGCGAGATCGTCGTGCCGGCCGGACAACAGGTCGTCCAGGACCCGCCCGGTGGCTGCGTCGACGGTGCCCAGCAGCTCGGCGGTCTCCGCGGAGACAGGTTCGTGCCAGGACCCGAGCAGGCGCTGCGGGACCGCACCGGCGGCGAGCACAAGCTGGCGGGGGACGTCGTCGCCGACGATGCCGATCCGTGGCGCGCCGGCGCCGGTCACAGGACACCGGCTTCGCGGAGCTTCTCGACCCGGTCGGCGTCGTAGCCGAGCAGGTCGCCGAGCACGCTCTCGGTGTGCTCGCCCAGGCCCGGAGCCGGAGCGGTGATGTCGACCTGGCTGCGGGAGAAGACCATCGGGATCCCGCTGCCGTAGAGGCCGTCGTGGTGCCCGAACTTCGGGTGCACCAGCGGCGTGACCTCGCCACGCCCCGTCACGAGCTCGTCGCGGACCGCCTGAGCCGTGTCACGCACCGGAGCGACGGGCACCGAGCTGGCCTCCAGCGCGGCAAGCGCCGACGCCAGGGTTCGTCCGGCCGCCCAATCGCCGATCATCCGATGCAGGAGGTCGGCGTTGGCGACGCGGGCGTCCCGCGTACCGAACAGGTCCGAGTCGGCCAGGTCCGCCTGACCGATCGCGGCGAGGACGCCGCTCGCGAAGGCGTCGGTCGGGGCACAGATGGCGAACCAGCCGTCGTGCGCGCGGAAGGTGCCGAAGGGGGCGAGCCGGGGCACGAGCGAACCCGTACGCAACGGGAAGCCGACCGACTCCAGGGCGTCGAAGGGTTCGCAGGCGACCAGCGAGGTGAGACTGCCGAGCATGGAGACGTCGACGTGCTGTCCTTCGCCCGTACGCTCGGCGTCGAGGACGGCGGCGAGGGTGCCGATGACCGCGAACAGCGGGGCGACCAGGTCACCGATCGGCAGCCCGAACCGGACGGGCGGGTCACCGGGCTCGCCCGCGGTCATCATCACGCCGCTGAGCGCCTGGATGATCGTGTCCATCGCCTTGCCGTCGCCCGCCACGCCCTGGGCGCCGAAGCCGCTGATGGAGGTGTAGACGACGCGGTCGTTGACCGCACGGACGGCCGCGTAGTCGATGCCGAGCCGTTCGGTCACCCCAGCGCTGTAGTTCTCGACGACGATGTCGGCGTTGCGGACGAGGTCGAGGAAGACCTGCCTGCTCTCCGGCTGCTTCAGGTTGAGCGTGATGCTCTCCTTGCCACGGCCGCGCGACAGCATCGACACCGACATGTCGTCCGGCGAGGAGCGCCGCAGCCGCAGCCCGTCGGCGGTCAGGTACGGCGAGTTGTTGCGGGAGGAGTCGCCGCCCCTCGTGGGGTTCTCCACCTTGATCACCCGCGCGCCGAGGCCGGCGAGCAGCAGTGTCGCGTACGGGCCGGCGAGCGCTGTCGTCAGATCGATGACGGTCTTTCCGGCCAAAGGTCCCGAACTCATGTCACACCTCGGCTTCTCAGGGTTCCTGGCATTCAATATCAAGCAACTTGATATCACGGAGATTCGTGAGTCCACAAGGCAATGGCCCTTGGAAGCCCTTCTCGCCGTACCGGAGCGTCTTCCGACAAATTTACGCGAAGCTATTGACAGGATCCCTGACTGATGCTGATATCAAGTCACATGAGAAGTGCCGTACGTCACACGACCTCCGGCACGACTGGATCACGACCGAACTGGAGTGCACCATGCAGGTAAGGACGACTGCCTCACTCGTCTCGATCGCCCTCGCCGCAGCCCTTCTCGCGGGCTGCGGCGGCAGCGCGGCCGACGAGTCGGGCGCGGCCTCGGGGAAGGTGGACACCGACGCCCCGCTCTACGACGCGCTGCCGAAGAACGTCCAGAACGCCGGGGAGCTGGTGGTCGTGGGCGATGCGCACCCGCCCTATCGCACCGTCGAGAAGGACGGCGAGGTCACCGGCATCGACCCCGACCTGTGGAAGGTGCTGGGCGAGCAGCTCGGGGTACCCGTGCGGATGGAGGTGGCCCAGTCCATGCCCAGCATGCTGACCGGGATGCAGTCCGGTCGGTGGCAGGCCTGGAACGGGCCGGTGCAGGCGAACCCGGAACGCGAGGCTGCTTTCGACGCCATCACCTGGCTGCAGACCCGGACGGCGTACGTCTTCCCGACGGAGAACGCCGGTGGGCTCGCCGGGGACGAGGCACCGTGCGGCCAGACGATCGCGATCGTGGGCGGCAGCATCACCGAGAGCGAGGTCGAGAAGCTCAACACCTGGTGCACCGAGCAGGGTGAGCCGGCCAACGAGCGCGCCGACTACGCGGACACCAACGCCACGCTCCTGGCGGTGAAGAGCGGCCGAGCGGACGTCGCCGGGATGACCGAGACCGCCGCGCTCGACGTGACGGCCGCTGAGGAGACCTACGGCTACGTCACGCAGACCGACGCCCAGGGATCGGGCGTGAGTCTGCTGGCCCTGCTGACCCCGAAGGACAGCGGCCTGGGAGAGACGCTGTACGAGGCCTTCCAGAACATCTTCGACAACGGCGACTACCAGCAGGTGCTGGAGGAGTGGGGTCTGGAGCCGGTGGCCGTCGAGAAGCCGCTGATCAACCCGACCACGAAGCGTGAGCCCTCATGACGGTGGCTGACACGCTCCTCGCGCAGCCGGGTTCGGCGCGACCCGACGCGGCGACCGCTCGGCCGAGGTTCCGGCCGGGGCGGCTGGCGTCCGTGGTGGCGCTCGCGGTCGCCGCCGTTCTGGTCCTGCTGTGGGCGGCCACCAATCCCAGGTTCGAATGGGCCGTCGTCGCGGACCTCATGTTCGACCCGTCGGTGATGTCCGGGCTGGGGATGACCCTCCTCCTCACCGTCGTCTGCATGGCGCTCGGCACCGCCATCGGCACCGCGGCGGCCGCCGGCCAGCTGAGCGACTTCGGCCCGATCCGGTGGACCTGCCAGCTCTACGTCGGTCTGCTGCGGGGCGTACCTCCGCTCGTGCAGCTGATCTTCTGGTTCAACCTCGCCTACCTCGTGCCGCGTCTCTCGGTCGGGTTCGCGTCCTGGTCCGTCAACGACCTCATCACGCCGCTGACCGCCGCGATCATCGGCCTGAGCCTGCACGAGAGTGCGTACATGGCCGAGATCATCCGGGCGGGGATCATGTCGGTCGACGACGGACAGCGCGACGCGGCCCGGGCGATGGGCTACTCGGGGCGTCAGACGTTCTGGAAGGTGGTCTTCCCGCAGGCGCTGCGGGTGATCGTGCCGCCGTCGGGGAGCCAGTTCATCGCGCTGCTCAAGGGCACCTCCCTGGTCAGCGTGATCACCCTGACCGACCTCCTCTACTCCGTGCAGATCATCTACGGCCGGACCTACCAGGTCGTCCCGCTGCTCATCGTGGCCGTGATCTGGTACCTCATCGTCGTCACGCTGCTGACCCTCGTGCAGCGCCGTATCGAGAGGCGGCTCGGCCGCGGCTACGACCGGTCCACGTCCGCCCGCGCCCGCTCCCTGGAAGGGGATCCCGCATGACACAGGCACCGACGGAACCCGTGATCCGGGTCCAGGGTCTACGCAAGCACTACGGCGACAAGGTGGCGCTCGACGGCGTCGATCTCGAGGTGAACGAGCAGGAGGTCGTCGCCGTGCTGGGGCCGTCGGGCTCGGGCAAGTCGACCCTGGTGCGATGCATCCATCAGCTCGAGACCATCGAGGGCGGTGCCATGTTCCTCGACGGCGAGCTGCTCGGCTACGAGGCGCACCGCGGCGGTCACCGCACGCTGCGTGACAGCAGGGTGTGCGTACAGCGCCGGCGGATGGGCATGGTCTTCCAGCAGTTCAACCTGTTCCCGCACTGGACCGTGCTCAAGAACATCACCGAGCCGGCCGTCTCCGTCCACGGTCAGACCCGACGGCAGGCCGAGGAGCGCGCCCGCCACCTCCTCGAGCGGGTCGGCCTGTCGGACAAGGCCGACGCGCATCCGCGCCACCTCTCCGGTGGTCAGCAGCAGCGCGTGGCCATCGCCCGGGCGGTCGCCACCCGGCCCCGAGTGGTGCTGTTCGACGAGCCGACCAGCGCGCTCGACCCGGAGCTGGTCGGGGAGGTTTTGCAGGTCATGAAGGACCTCGCCGAGACCGGGATGACGATGGTCGTGGTCACGCACGAGATGGAGTTCGCCCGCGACGTCGCTGACCGCTGTGTCTTCATGGCCGAGGGCAAGGTCGTCGAAGAGGGGCCCTCGGACCGGTTCTTCTCCGATCCTCGCAGCGAGCGGCTTCGTGCGTTCCTGTCCCGCTACTCCGGCGAGCGCCGCCCGCCGGTCGACCTCGAGAAGGTGTCGTCATGACCGTACGCATCGCCGCAGTCGGCGACATCGTGCTGCAGCAGCCCGAGACCGAGAAGCTCTTCGGGCCCAGCTCGGCGCTCCTGCGCGCCGCCGACGTCGCCATCGGCCAGATCGAGGTGCCGCACACGACCTCGACCGAGACGACAGGCATCACCGTCCCGTCCCCGCCGGCCGACCCGGAGGCGCTCCGCGCGATGGCGCAGGCCGGCTTCACCATCGGCACGACCGCGGGCAACCACGCCTTCGACCTCGGTACGAAGGGCGTCATCGACACGATCGAGTCGGCCGCCGCCTACGGGATCGCGACGACGGGCACCGGTGCGAACCTCGGCGCCGCGGTCGCCCCGGTGGTGACGTCCGTCCGGGGCCGTACGGTCGGTGTGCTCAGCTACAACTGCGTGGGCCCGCGGGAGTCGTGGGCGACGAGCCTCAAGGCCGGTGCGGCGTACGTCAAGGTGATCACCCACTACGAGCTCGACGACGCCAACCCGGGCAATCCGCCGACCGTCTACACGTTCTGCGACAAGACGTCGCTGCGGGCGATGACCGACCAGATCGCCGCGCTGGCCGAACGGGTCGACGTCGTCGTGGTGGCCCTCCACAAGGGGATCGGTCACACGCCGGCGGTGATCGCCGACTACGAGTTCGAGGTCGCCAGGGCGGCCGTCGACGCCGGCGCCGACCTGGTGGTCGGCCACCACGCGCACATCATGCGCGGCATCGAGATCTATCGGGGCGCTGCGATTTTCCACGGGCTCGGCAACTTCGTCACGGTCACCGACGCGTTGACCCCGGACGCCGACAACGACTCCGAGGAGCTGCGCGCCTGGGCGAAGCGGCGCCGGGAGCTGTACGGCTTCGAGCCCGACCCCACCATGCCGGCGTACCCGTTCCATCCGGAGAGCCGGAACACGGCGATCGCGGTGATCGACGTCGACGAGGACGGTCGCGTGCAGCCCTCCTTCGTCCCGTGCTGGATCGACGAGGAGGCGCGGCCGACCCCGCTGACGCAGGGCGAGGGCGACTCCGTGGTCGCCTACATCGAGGGCATCTCCCGGACGGCCGGGCTGACCACGAGGTTCCGCTGGGCGGACGACGGGAAGGCGGTGGTCGTGTCCTGATCCCCGCTACCCGGCGAGAGCCTCATGGGAGACTCGGACCCCGATCGCGCTCCCGCACTCGTCCTGATCTGAAAGTGGTTCACCCGATGTCTGAAGAGCCTGCGGCCACGCCGCGCCCGGCGGCGCCCGTCGGACCGGAGCGGCTTCCCACGGCGGCGTTCTCGAGGATCGAATACGTCTCCCAGCGGCTCGCGCGCGCACTCCAGCGGGCGACCGAGCTGATCGCCGCGCGGCATTCGATCTCGGTCTCGGAGTACCGCATGCTCCTGATCCTGAGCGACCACGTACCGAGGTCGAACGCCGATCTCGCGCGGCTGATGTTCGTCTCCTCCCAGGCCGCTCATCTCGTGCTGTCCGACCTGGTCTCGCGCGGTCTGGTCGAGCGGACCCCGCACCCCGACAACCGGCGGATCAGGCTGGCGCGCCTCACCGAGGAAGGGCTCGCGAAGCTCAACGCCTGCCTGGCCGAGATGATCGCCGTCGAAGACCGCATCTATGCGGGGATGCCGGCTGCCGAGCGCGGTCTCTTGCTCTCTTCGCTCCACCATGCGGCCGAGGTGTTGGCCGGTGGCTACTTCGGAGACGAGGACACCGAGCGCGAAGCGGTTCGGCTGCGTGCGGGGCAGCGCGCAGGAAGCGCTGAGGGCGCCTAGGTCCGAGGGCTGCATCGGGTCTGACTCCGCAGTGGGTTGACGGGCGTGATGCGCGTCACTCACAATTGCCAGGAATCCTGATAAACAGGAATCCTGAATGGAGCCCCCACATGACCCTCACCTCCGGCGGAAGCACGACCGGTCCACGTACGCAGATGGGCCGGATCGTCGCCAGCAGCTTCACGGGCAGCTTGATCGAGTACTACGACTTCCTGCTCTACTCCACCGCCTCGGCCGTGGTCTTCAATGAGGTCTTCTTCTCCAACCTCGACCCGGTGACCGGCACGATCGCGTCCTTCGGCACCTTCGCGGCCGGCTATCTGGCGCGCCCGCTCGGAGGTGTGGTCTTCGGCCACTTCGGCGACCGCCTCGGCCGCAAGAAGATGCTGGTCCTGACCATGCTGATCATGGGTGTGGTCAGCTTCCTGATCGGCTGCCTGCCGACGTACGGCCAGATCGGTGCGGCCGCGCCTGTCCTTCTCGTCCTGCTCCGGGTGGTCCAGGGTGTCGCGATCGGCGGCGAGTGGGGTGGCGCGGTCCTGATCACCGCCGAGCACGCCACCTCCCGACGTGGGCTGTGGGCCTCGTTCACCAACGCCGGCGCCCCGGCCGGCATGGTCCTCTCGACCGCGGTGATGGCGGTGATGGCCTCGGTCACCACGCCCGAGCAGTTCACCGCATGGGGCTGGCGGGTGCCGTTCCTGCTCAGCATCGTCCTGCTCGGGGTCGGTCTGTGGATCCGCCTCAGCGTGACCGAGTCGCCCGCCTTCGAGGCCATGAAGGACCGCAAGGCCGAGGCGAAGACGCCGTTGCTGGAGGTCCTCCGCAACCACCCGCGTACGCTCCTGCTGGCCGTCGGCGTCGGGCTCGGTGCCTTCGTCGTGCAGGGCACGCTGACCACCTTCCTGATCTCGTACGCCCTCGGTGCCGGATTCGAGCGCCCCACCGTGCTCAACGCGCTGACGGTCTCCTCTGCCGGTGCGGTCATCGGCATCATCGGCTGGTCCGCGCTCACCGACAGGGTCGGGCGGCGACCTGTGGTGCTGACCGCCGCCGCGGCCACCGCGGTCTTCGCCTACCTGCTCTTCCCGATGCTCGACAGCGGGTCGGTCGCGCTGCTGGTGCTCGCGGTGGTCCTCGGTCAGTCGGTCATCCACGCCGCCTTCTACGGCCCGCTCGCCGCGCTGATGAGCGAGGTCTTCAAGACTTCCTCGCGCTACACCGGTGCCTCGCTGGGCTACCAGCTCGCCGGCATGGGCGCCGGGCTCTCGCCGCTGCTCTTCGCCTCGTTGCAGAAGGCCGGCGCGAGCACGGTCATGCTCTCCACTGTCATCGCAGCCTTCTGCCTGCTGAGCGTGTTCTCCCTGGTCCGGCTCGGGGAGACCAGCTCCCGGGAGCTCGTCGACGCCTGACCCCATGGCCCACCGCGCCCGCCGTGTGAACCGCGGCGGGCACGGTGAGTCGACGTGGATCGTCGAGGCGCTATCGGTCCCGAACCGGCCGCCGGGCGGCGAGGTATTCCGCGGGCATGCCCGAGCCAGGCCGCACCGCGACCTGATCCGGAGGGACGGGTCCGTGCTGCTCGCATCGGGTCTCGAGGTGGACGGGCTCGCCGCAGTCGGCGTGCAGGTAGTCGATGGGTCGGCCGTCGGGGGCGAACCAGGTGTCTCCCCACTCTGTGAGTGCGATCAGCGCCGGCCGAAGGCCCTGGGCCTTCGCGGTCGGCCGGTAGTCACCGGCGTCGTCACGCGTCATCAGGCCGGTCTCGACGAGCGTGGCGAGGCGCGTCTTCAAGATGTTCGTGGCGATGCCGAGGTTGTGCAGGAAGTCGCCGTAGCGCGTGACCCCGGCGAAGATCGCGTCCCGCAGGATCAGCAGGGTCCATCGCTCGCCGACGATCTCCAGGGAGCGGGCGATGGAGCAGATCTGGCCGTCGTACGTCTTTCCGAGCACGGGGACGACTCTAGCAAATCACTTGCATGATGAAAGTGTGGATGTCTACGGTGGTGCTTGCATGATGCAAGTCACATTCCGAGGAGACAGTTATGAGCGACCTGACCGCAACCTTCACCGTCGACGCCACACCGGCGGAGGCGTACGAGGCCATCAACGACGTACGTTCCTGGTGGGGGCACCACATCGCCGGGCCCACCGACCAGGTCGGTGCCGAGTGGTTCTACCTGGTGCCCGACATCCATTTCTCCAAGCAGCGCGTGGCGGAGCTCGTCCCGGGGGAGCGCGTCGTGTGGGAGTTCACCGACGGCTATCTCGACTTCATCGCCGACAAGAAGGAGTGGATCGGCACGACCGGACGCTTCGACATCGTCCGCGAGGGCGACCAGACCCGGGTGACCTTCACCCACGAGGGCCTCGGGCGCGGGGACGAGTGCTTCGACGTCTGCTACGACGCCTGGACCCACTACATCACTGTCAGCCTCAAGGGCCGGATCGAGTCCAGTGAGGGCACCATCCGCACGCAGGACGAGGACAAGGCCGCGGTGGCCCGGTGACGCTCAGGCGAGGATGCCCCGGATCTCCTCGATCGTCCGTACGAGCAGCGCGCCGGTGTGCGGCTTCGCGACACCCATCGTCGGCTCGGGCCAGAGGGTGAGGGGGACACTGCGGCCGTCGGCGGAGGTGATGACGAATCCTTCGACGACCCTCGCGGTGTTGATCCTGACCTCGGCCGCCTCGACGGTCGCGCCCCGGCCGGGAAGCGCGACCAGCCGAGTCGGCTGCCCCGGGCCGCTCTTCCAGACGGACACCTCGTCGGGGCTGACCACGAGGACCGTGGCGGAGAGCTTCCACATCCCCATCTGTGGCCGGGTGAAATAGGCATGCGCCGTCGCCCGGAACGCCGTGAGCGCTCGTCGCTGCCCGCGGACGGTGAGGGCGCCGTACGTCATGAAGCCCACCGGCACGGCGAGCAGGGCGATCACGATCAGGACGAGAAAGACCACGGCAGGTAGTCCACCACGTCCACTGGCGATGAGTGGTCACTTTGGGTCCTCGGGAGCTGCTCGGGAGGGCGGCTCCCATCCGTGCAGCGACGGTGCCGAAGTCGAGCCCTCGGCAGTCGAGCTAGGGCAACCAGTCATGACGACATCGTGCGTTCCAGCGAAGGCGGCGCGCTTGACTGGAAAGAACCTCGGGTTGGTGGATTCCGGCCGACACACCCGGCCGGCACGCGCCGACCTGGGCGGCGCCGCCCCCAACCTTCGGCGGACGAACGAACTTTCGTTCGCCCTGGTGACGTGAACGAATCTTCGTTCGCCCTGGTGACGTGAACGAATCTTCGTTCACCCCACAAGCACTCGGGTCGGTTCAGCGTGCAGGGGCTTGTCTGGAGTACGTGTCACGCATCGTCCGTCCTGGTATTACTGAAATCATGCTGAAGACCTGGACCGGGCGCGGCCGTCTGGCGTTGTACGTCGCCGCGACCGTGCTCGGGATCGTGGAGGCAGCGGTCCTGACCACCGACCCCTACGAGGTCGCGGGCGGGGTCGCGCTGCTGCTCGGGGCCACGCATGCCGCCTCGATCCCGTTGGCGCTCCGGCGCCCGGTGGAGGCTGCCGGGCTCTCCCTGGTCGCGGTCACCGTGGCTGCGGTGGCGGTCGCGCGGCAGAGCCCGGAAGGCTGGCCGTGGATGGTCGCGCCGCCGACGCTGACCCAGCTGTTGGTGCTGGTGGTGCTGACCCTGGTCGCCGGGTGGAGGCTGGCCGCGATCACCCTGGGCATCCAGGTCGCTGTCGGAGTGGTCCTGGCGGTGGTCGGGCTGGCCTGGAACGACCTCGTCCCCTCACTGATCGAGGTGGCCAACTTCGCCTCGCTCGCGCTGCTGCTGGGCGCTCTCGCCACGGTCGCCAGGCGGCTCTCCGAGTCGCGCAGCGCCCTGCGCGAGGAGCACGAGCGCCGCTCGGTCGTCGAGGAGAAGGCGCGCATCGCGCGTGAGCTCCACGACGTGATCGCTCACAACATGTCGCTGATCACCGTCCAGGCCAGATCGGCACCGCACCGGGTCGACGACGTCAGTCCGGCGGCGGAGGCGGAGTTCGCCGAGATCGCGGATCTGGCGGCCTCGGCGCTTCGGCAGATGCGCGGGGTGCTCGACGTGCTGCGTACCGAGGAGGGGCAGTCGGGCCGGGTCCCGGTGCCGGGCATCGATGGACTGGGCGAGCTGTTCGAGAGCGCTCGCGGGACCGGGCAGCGGGTCGAGGTGCGCGGGGAGCTGCCCGCGCTCACCGACGTGGCCCCCGAGGTCGGCACCGCGGCCTACCGGATCGTGCAGGAGGCGCTCAGCAACGCCCGCCGCCACGCGCCGTCCGAGCCGGTCATCATCGACCTGACGGTCGGTGACGAGGACCTCGATATCCGGGTCGCCAACGCGCTCGACGGCGCAGTCCCGGCCGCTGCCGACGGCGCCGGGGGTCATGGACTGATCGGGATGCGCGAGCGGGCCGGCGCGGTCGGTGGCAGTCTCACCGCCGGTCCCTCCGCCGACGACTTCGTCGTCGAGGCGCGACTCCCCACGCAAACGGCGGTGCGCACCCCGGCCAAACGCGGTAGGAAGACCCCGTGAGCGAGCGCATGCGAGTGAACCATGAGTACAACACGCCGCCGCGTCCGTATTCTGGCGCTCGCGCGACGGGGGTGGCGGCGTGACGGTGAAGATCGTGGTCGTCGACGACCAGGAGATGGTGCGCTCGGGCTTCGTGGCGCTGCTCAGCACGCAGCCGGACATCGAGGTCGTCGGCACCGCGGCGGACGGCTCCGAGGCGTTGCAGGTGGTGCGGCGTACGCATCCCGACGTGGTGCTGATGGACGTCCGGATGCCGGTGATGGACGGCATCGAGGCGCTCCGCCAGCTCTCCGAGAACCCGGCCACCGCGCAGACCAAGGTGGTCATGCTGACCACGTTCGACGCCGATGAGTACGTCCACGAGTCGCTGCGCCTCGGTGCCAGCGGCTTCCTGCTCAAGGACGCCTCGCCCGACGAGCTCGCCGCCGCGATCCGCGTGGTCCATGCCGGCGAGGCCCTGCTCTCGCCGTCGGTGACCCGGCAGGTGATCGCGCAGTTCGCCCGCGCGCCACGTCGCCGGAAGGCGGACCCTCGGCTCAAGCAGCTCACCGAGCGCGAGCGCGAGGTACTCGAGAACATCGCCCGCGGCAGCTCCAACAGCGAGATCGCCGCCGAGCTCTTCCTCGCCGAGCAGACCGTGAAGACCCACGTCAGCCGCATCCTCGGCAAGCTCGGTCTGCGCGACCGCGCCCAGGCCGTCGTCTTCGCCTACGAGAGCGGCCTCGTCGCGCCGCACGTCTAGGGGCGTCCCAGAAGTCGGCGGGCTACCGAGCGGGCCGGGTGCGCCACGCGTCCAGGGCGATGATGCCCAGCATGGCGAGTCCCGCGATCACGGCGGCCGCCGCACCCGCCGTCACCGTCCAGACCGCCGCGAGCAGGAGGCCGACCGCGCCGATCGTCATCAGGGTCGTCCCGATCGTGATGAACAGCGGCGCGTGGAAGGCTCGGGCGTACGGCAGGAAGTGCGCCCCCACGAAGAAGGCGATCACCGCCCCCTCCGCCCCCTCGAGTCCTTGGGCCTCCAGGAGCTTGCGGCCGAGGAAGATGCCGAGAAGCATGAAAGCAATCCCGGCGAGGTAGACGAGCCCGGCCAGCGGCCCCACCTGCTCAGGGGGCGTGAACCGCCGGGGAACCACGAAGACAGCCCAGACGTACGCGGTGAGCGCCAGGACCCATGCGGCCAGCGCAGCGGTCGGCCAGCCACCGTCCAGGAGCCCACGGTTGGCGAACACGAACACCGTCGCGCCGACCGCCCCGATCGTGGTCCCCCACACCCGCGGGTCGTGCATCCGCGCACCCCCGCGCGACACCGTTCCGGCGACCTCTGTCATGGCCAAGATCGTAGCGACAGGCTCGTCTAGGGGGCATCCCGCACTACCCCGGTAGGGGGTCGAATGGCTCCCGGGAGTGACGCGCGGCGCGACACCTGATTCCTACCGTCACGGCCATGACAGTTGTGACGCCGCTCAGGTACGGCCTCAACGAGGCCGACGGAACCATCGGACCCCACCTCCTCGCCTGCGACCCGCCCGGAGGGGCGCGGGTCGTGGAGGTCTTCGGGGACGCCGCCACCGCCGACCACATCGCCGTCGTCGTGCCCGGAAACGGCCACCACCTCGGCAACTACTTCACCAGCACCGAGGCCCACTCTCCGCGCTCCCGGGGGCAGCTGCTGCTGCGTACGATGCAGGAGATCGCGCCCGAGAGCCGGTCGGCAGTCGTGGTCTGGCTGGGCTACCACTCGCCGCCGGAGTGGTACAACGCGATCACCAACGTCCCGGCCTACGCCGGGGCGCAGGACCTGGCGAACCTGACCCACTACCTGCCGCGCGCCGCTCACCTCACCCTGATCGGCCACAGCTACGGCTCGACCGTCGCCGGCCTCGCTCTCGCCGGCGCCCGTGCCGAGGACTACGTGGCGCTGGGCAGCGCCGGGATGGGTGCGGTGCGGCGCTCCGAGCTGGGCACCGGCACCCGGCTCTGGGCCGCGTACGGCGAGACCGACCGGATCCGGCTGGTCCCGCGGGTGCGGGTCGGGCGTCTCGGTCTCGGTCGTGGGCCGCTCGAGCTCGGCGCGACCCGGTTCGGGACCGGCGACATCCCCGGCCACTGCGGCTACTACGCCGAGGGCAGCGAGTCGCTGCTCAACATCGCCCGGATCGCGCTGGGTCGCTACGACCAGGTGACCCCGGCCGGCATCACCACCGCCCCGCACAACCCCCGACCCGCCCGGCCCACCCACGACATGGAGGCAGCAGCATGATCACCGACGAACCCGCCGTCTGGACCCAGGGACTCCGCAAGAGCTACCCCGGCCGCGGCGCCGCCCTGGACGGCATCGACCTCGCCGTCCCGGCCGGCACGGTCCACGGCCTGCTCGGCCCGAACGGAGCCGGCAAGACCACGACCGTACGCATCCTGGCCACCCTCGCCAGCTTCGACTCGGGCCAGGCCTGGGTCGCCGGCCGCAACGTCGCCCGTGACCGGGCCGGCGTTCGCGCACGGATCGGCATCGCCGGCCAGTACGCCGCCGTCGACGGCGTCCTGAGCGGTCGGCAGAACCTGGAGATGTTCGCCCGGCTGTACCGGATGCGAGCCCGCGAGGCACGTGCCCGAACCGACGAGCTGCTGGAGCGCTTCGACCTCGTCGAGGCCGCCGACCGCCCGGTGCGCGGCTACTCCGGAGGCATGCGCAGGCGCCTCGATCTGGCCGTCAGCCTGATCCGCAGCCCCCGGGTGCTCTTCCTCGACGAGCCCACCACCGGTCTCGACCCGCGCAGCCGGATCGAGGTCTGGGACGCGGTCCGCGAGCTGGCCGACTCCGGCACGACCGTCCTGCTCACCACCCAGTACCTGGAGGAGGCCGACCGGCTGTGTTCACGCATCACGATGGTCGACCGCGGCCGGGTCGTCGCCGAGGGGACGCCCGCCGAGCTCAAGTCCAGCGTCGGCGGCCGCGACCTCGACGAGGCGTTCCTGCTGATCACCGAGGGGGCCTGAGATGACCACCCTGACCGAACCCACCGTCCACGGATCACGCATCACGTGGGCGACGGTCGACACCTGGGTCGTGGCCAAGCGCCACCTCCTCCATCTCGTCCGCCGCCCCGACGAGCTCCTCGGCACCCTGATGATCCCGGTGATGGCGGTGGCCATGTTCGGCTTCGTCTTCGGGGAGGCCTTCGGGGTCGCGATGGACGTCCCGGGGGCGGAGTACCGCGAGTTCCTGCTCCCCGGCCTCTTCGCGCTCACCATGGCCTTCGGGATCGGCAACACCACGATCTCGGTCGCCGAGGACGTACGCGGCGGGGTGCTGGACCGGATGCGATCCCTCCCGATGTCGCCGGTCGCGGTGCTGGCCGGGCGCGCCCTGGCAGACATGATCCTGGCCGTGGTCGAGCTGACCATCCTCCTCGCGCTGGGCACCCTGTTCGGCTGGCAGGCCCATCTCGGGATCGGCGGGGTGATCGTCGCGCTCGGGCTCCTGATCCTCCTCAGGATGGCGTTCTCGTGGGTCGGCATCCTGCTCGGCCTGCTGGTCAGCGGCCCCGAGGCGGCGATGAAGTACTTCGCGCTCGTCTTCCCGCTCGCCATGGTCGCCGACACCATCGTGCCGACCGACCTGATGCCGGGCTGGCTGGCCCTGCCCGCCGAGTGGAACCCGCTCTCCTCGACCGTCATCGCCACCCGCGAGCTCTTCGGCAACACGGCCGCTCCCGCCGCTACCTGGGTCGGCGAGCACGCCCTGACCATGGCCGTTCTGTGGCCGGTCGCCATCATCGCGGTCTGCCTGCCGCTGGCCATGGCGCGACTGCGCCGACTGGGGAGGTGACCACGATGACCACGCTCCCGAGCCAGGCGCGCCGTCAGGTCAACGCCTACACCGAGCTGATGAGTCGCGTCAGGAAAGAGGGTCTCTTGGAGCGCTCGCCGAGGACGTACGCCCGGCGGGTGGCCCTCCTCGGCACCGGCTTCGCACTCGCGCTGATCGCCCTGCTCGCCCTCGGGCAGACCTGGTGGCAGCTGCTGATCGCGGCGGCCTTCGGGGTCCTGTTCACCCAGACGGCCTTCCTCTCCCACGACGGCGCCCACCGTCAGATCTTTGCCTCCGGCCCGAAGAACGAATGGGCCTCTCGGATCCTCGGCAACCTGGTCGTCGGGCTGAGCTACGGCTGGTGGATGCGCAAGCACACCCGCCACCACGCCAACCCGAACAAGGTCGACGCGGACGAGGACATCCGCCCCTCGGTCCTGCTGTTCACCCCCGAGGATGTCGAGCGACGCACGGGTCTCAAGCGCTGGCTCACCGCCCGCCAGGGATGGCTGTTCTTCCCGCTGCTGACCCTCGAGGGCATCAACCTCCACGTCGGTGCCGTCCTCACCGTGATCAAGGACCGGGACCTCAAGCACCGGCGTACGGAGGCAGCGCTCCTCGCGCTGCGGCTGATCGGCTGGCCGGTGCTGGTCTTCTCGGTGCTGGGCCTCGGCCTCGGCGCGGCGTTCCTGGGTGTGCAGCTGGCCGTCTTCGGCGTCTACATGGGCGCCAGCTTCGCCCCCAACCACAAGGGCATGCCGCTGGTCCCGCGCGACACCAGGATCGACTTCCTCTCCCGCCAGGTCCTGACCTCCCGCAACATCCGCGGCGGGCGCTGGGTCGACTGGCTCATGGGTGGCCTGAACCTGCAGATCGAGCACCACCTCTTCCCGAGCATGCCGAGCAGCAGCCTTCGCCGCGCCCAACCGTTGGTCCGCGCCTACTGTGCCGAGCAGGGCGTCCCCTACACCGAGGCCGGCCTCCTGGAGTCGTACGCCATCGTCGTCCGCCACCTCAACCGCGTGGGCCTCGGCGACCGCGACCCCTTCGCCTGCCCGTTCGTCGTGGCCAACAGGACAGGCTGACCGTACGGCCGGACATCGCCCATCGTGGGTGAGGAGGGCGGCCCCGGCGTCCGACTACCGTGCTGACGGAGTCCAGGGCCGCCCGGGGAGAGGAATCGCATGCCTTCCGTTGCCGAGTCACTGCTCTGGATCTCGATCGTCGCCGTCGTGGCTCCCATCGTCGCCGGCTTGATCCCACGCCGCCTGGTTCCGGAGGTCGTCCTTCTCCTCGGACTCGGAATGCTGATCGGGCCGTTCGGGCTCACCCTGGCCGTCGAAGGCCCACCCATCGAGCTGCTGAGCGAGCTCGGCCTGGGCATGCTGTTCCTTCTGGCCGGCTTCGAGATCAAACCTGCGGAGCTGATCGGGCGGGCCGGGCGACGCGCTGGCCTGACCTGGGTGGCGTGTCTCGGCCTTGCGTTCGCCCTCACAGCCTTGCTGGCCACGGCGGGGATCGTTGATGGAGAGGTGGCCCTGGCCATCGCCCTGACGTCGACCGCCCTGGGAACCCTGCTGCCGATCCTCAAGGACTCCGGCATGACCACAGGACGGGTGGGCGAGTCGGTCCTGCGCCACGGTGCGTACGGCGAGCTCGGGCCCGTCGTGGCCATGGCACTGCTTCTGGGCACCCGCGGCGCGACGACATCGCTCCTGATCCTGCTGGTCTTCGCCGCGGTGGCTCTCCTGCTGACGATCCCGTCGCTTCGACTGCGCGGTGGCAGCTCGTGGTTGCTCGTCCACATTCGTCATGGGGCGGAGTCGACCAGTCAAACCCCGCTGCGGCTGACTCTCCTGCTGCTGGTCACCCTCAGCTTCGTCGCGCACGAGCTCGACCTGGACATCGTGCTCGCTGCGTTCGCAGCCGGTTTCATCCTCCGGCTGGCCCTCCCCGACGGCGACGAGAGGTTCGAGGCACGGCTCGAGGGCATCGCCTTCGGACTGCTCGTGCCCGTGTTCTTCGTGACCTCGGGAATGGCCATCGATCCACGAGCCATCGGGCGCAACCCCGGTGCCTTCGCGGCCGTGCTTGCGCTCATCCTGATCGCCCGCGCCCTTCCCGTGTTCCTCGCCAGCCGTTTTCTCGGGCCACCGCAGGACCGCTTCGACACCCGCGACGGCGCGGCGGTGGCGCTCTTCGCCGCCACCGGGCTGCCCATCATCGTCGCGGTGACCTCGGTCTCGGTGTCATTGGGTGAGATGTCGACCGAGAGCGCCTCGGTGCTCGTCGGCGCCGGCGCGACCACCGTGCTCTTGTTGCCCATGCTTGCGACTGTGCTGTTGGGCCGCTCGCGGCCCCGCGATGAGCCCCGGTCCGGAGCGGACACGCCGACCGACCCTTGAGCGGCCCCGAAGCGCTTACCGTCCGATCGAGACGGTGTGCCCTACGAGGTCGGCTCGGCGAGCACCGCTGCCCGGACCCGCCCGTGATCGGAGTAGCCCGCATCAGCCTCCACCGTGCCGGCTCCACCGAGCTTCCTCTCCCACTCCCGGGTGAGGGACTCGGTCTCGCCCGCCTCGCGGGCTCGCCGGTCGAAGGTGACCCGGGTGACGTACCCGTCCTCGGACCAGACCAGGACCCCGTCGACCTCGGCCTCGAAGCGCTCGCCGTCGGGCAGGACGAGGACGACGTGGTCGCTGTCGTAGTCGCGGATCCCGGGGAAGTCCTCGTTGTCCTCGGGCAGGCTGGAGAGCAGGACCGGCTCGCGCAGGTCGAGCTCGATGGTGTCGGGGTCGCGGGTGAGTTGCCCCCATACGACCAGCGTGGCGACGAACAGCACCGGCACGGCGAGGACGGCGACCCCGGACCAGGCCAGCGGCTTGGGATTCTTCCCCGACAACCGGACGACTCCGGCGGCCACGAGCAGGATCAGTGCCACCGCCACGAAGAACAGCAGGACAGCCCCGACGACGATGATCAGAACCGCCCCACCCGCACCCATGGCCCCAGTATCCCGGCCGCACGGTGCCCCGCACGGACGAACGGGCTAGGAGACGGTCGCGACGACGCAGATGGCCAGGGTGGAGAAGTACACGACGCCGGCGAACAGGGCGTGGAACCCGACCCGGAGCGGCAGTCTGCGTCTGAAGATCGAGCGGAGGGCGACCTTGTAGGCGTTGACGGTCGAGAGGTGGCTGCCGCCCATCCGTCGCGTACGCCACAGCAGCATGTTGTCGCCGAAGCCGTTGCCGATGGTGATGAGCAGGAAGGCCGCCCAGGCCCAGAGGACCTGGTCGACCAGGACGTACGTCGTCCAGCAGGCGAGCCCGAGGACGGAGAGGCCGACGTGGGTGAGCACCACCGGAGCACGGACGCGACCATGTCGGAACCAGCCCGTCAGCAGCAGGACTCCGACCGCTGCCTGGACGAGCCACGCCACGAGGACGACGTACGACATGGTGTGACCGTACGGGCCCTCGTGGCGCGCTGGACGAGGCGTGTCGGCCATCCCCGATAGAGGGGACGCCGACCGTGTCAGCCGTCAGAACGGGGTCAGCGTCACCGCCATCTCGGAGGCGTTGTCCTCGACGTACGAGGCGAAGCCGCCGACGTCGTCGAAGGCGAACCCGTAGGCCTTCCCGTCGACCGTGTTGTCGTGCATCGCCTTGCAGTACGCATGGACCGGGTCGCCCTGGTAGAAGCCGGCAGGGTCGTTCGTGGGCTGGTTCGCGGAGGCGAGCAGCGTGGTCCGGTTGAAGCCCGCGCCGAGCACGGCGGCGACGGGACCGGTGATGCCGTCGTTGGGGGCAGCCAGCGCGCCGTCGCAGAAGAGCACGTCCCGGGTCGAGGGCCGGCTGAACGCCTTCACCCCACCGTCGAAGACGAACTGGTCGCCGCTCACCCGGCCGGTGAAGGTGGTGTTGTTCGCATTCACGACGAGCGACTCGCCGGCGTACTTCGACCACACCTGGTCGATGTAGGAGTCGAAGAACGTCGAGGAGAACTTCCCGGCGTCCAGCCCGTGTCCCGGCGCGATGATCCGACGGTCGTCGACGACGAGGGAGCCGAAGTCGGGCGAGGCCGAGACGGCGGAGAAGATCTTCGCGCGGCCGCCCTCGACGAGGGTGCCGGTGGTCGGGGACTCCTCGCCGGTCAGCGCGATCGAGAGCGGGACGCTGAACATGTCGACCATGGTGGTGTTGCAGTAGATCCGGCCGCTCTTGTAGGTGAACTCGACGCAGTCGTGCAGCACGCCATAGCTGGGGTCGGACTCGACCCATGCCGCCGGATAGGCGAGCGCGTTGCCCTCGTTGACCTTGAACTTCAGCTTGTCGCCGAGCGAGAAGTAGATCCGGCCCGACATGTCGGCGGGGATCTGGGAGAGCGTGTCGCCGCTCCCCGAGAACGGGATCGCGTAGTCGGCGTAGCCGTCGGCGCCGTTGTCGGCGAGCGAGACGGGCACGAGCGTGCCCTCGGGCGTGACCCGGGACTGCTCGCCCGTGGCCAGGTTGGTGCCGACGATGTAGAAGTGGATGGAGGCGTTGTCGTACGCGCCGGTCCGGTTGGCGAAGCGGAGCTGGATGGTGGCCTGGGCTCCGAGTCGTTGCGGGCGCATCGCTTGTGCGGCCTGCCAGCCGGTCCCGCCGAGGAGTGGCACGGCGAAGGCGGCAGAGGTGGCGGCGAGTACAGATCGTCTGGTCAGCATGGGACCTCCCGAGTGGGGCTGTAGGAACCCGAATTACAGTAAGGGTCCTTTACAGTAAAAGTCTATGCCTACCGATCGACGGTCTGAGTTGTTACAACTACCGATCAGATGACCAAAACAGCCGCCCAGGGGCAGCGGATGTTCCGTCAACCTCGCTAGCCTGAATGCTTGTGAAAGTTGTCGTGCTCACCGGAGCCGGGATCTCCGCCGAGAGCGGTCTCGCGACCTTCCGGGATGCTGATGGGCTCTGGCAGGGTCACCACGTCGACAACGTGGCGACACCCGAGGCGTTCCATCGTGATCCCGCGACCGTCCATCGGTTCTACGACGACCGCCGCCGGGAGCTGCGCGCGGTGGCGCCCAACCCTGCGCACCTCGCCTTGGCCAGGCTCGAGCAGGTCCTCGGCGACGAGCTGCTCGTGGTCACCCAGAACGTCGACGACCTCCATGAGCGCGCCGGTTCCCGCCGGGTGGTGCACATGCACGGCGAGCTGCTCTCGGCGCTCTGCGACTCCTGTCAGGGCCGGTTCGCCTGGGACGACGATCTGGCTGACGGGCCGGCCTGCCCGGGCTGCGGCAACGACATGCTGAGGCCCGACGTGGTGTGGTTCGGCGAGATGCCCTACGACCTCGACCTGATCGAGCGGGCGCTCGTCCGGGCCGACCTCTTCGTCGCCATCGGCACCAGCGGCGCGGTCTATCCGGCCGCCGGTTTCGTACGCATGGCCACCCGTGCCGGGGCCAAGACGCTCGAGCTCAACCTGGACTCGTCCGAGACCTCGCACCTCTTCGACGACGCCCGTCAGGGGCCGGCCGGGAAGCTCGTGCCCGAGTGGGTTGCCGACGTACAGGCCCTCTCGCGTTGACCCCTTCGTAATTTCTGTCACGATAGGCCGCGTGTTCCGCAGAGCCGTGCCCCTGAGTGTCCTCATCGTCGCGCTGACCAGCGCTCTCGCCGGCTGTGGTGACGAGGAGGGATCGCTGTCCCAGGCGCGTGACTACGCGAAGGAGCCCGGCAACCAGATCGCCGAGGATGCCCGCGCGGCGATGCACGACATCAAGACCGTGCATGTCGAGGGCGACGTGCTCGACTCGCAGAGCACCAAGATCACCGTCGACCTCGACGTCTCTGCCGACGACGCCTGCGTCGGCAAGGTCAGCATCGGCGACGGCCAGATCTCGCTGCGCTCCATCGACGGCTCGGCCTGGTACCAGGGTGACGAGGAGTTCTGGAAGTCGATCGCGCCGGCCAAGGGTGAGGGTGAGCGCATCGCCAAGCGGGTCGGTGAGAAGTGGGTGAAGCTCGAGGGCGAGCTGGCCAGCCTCCGCGCCTTCTGCAGCATCGACAGCCTCACCGCCCAGATGGTCCCGCCGGAGGCCGAGGCCCAGGCGATCGGTCCGGCGATGGCCGCCGACGGCCCCGCTGTCCGCCTCGACGTCACCCACGGCGAGACCGAGAGCCGGACGTACGTTCGGGCCTCGGAGCCCCACCGGATCGTGAAGTGGACCCAGGGCAGCTCCGGCGAGCTCACCTTCTCCGACTTCGACAAGGAGTTCCAGGTCGAGGAGCCCGCGGCCGACGAGGTCTTCGACCTCGCCGAGCTGGAGAAGTGAGAACGACCGCACCGTTATTCTCAGTTTTCGGGAAAACTGAGAACACCGACCTCGACGTACGCATCGCGGCCCGTGCGCGGGAGGAATGACTCTGTAGGAATGAATGCGCGGTCGTGAGGCTTGCTCACTGGTGTGTCCACTTCGACCCGACCCACGCGCAGCTCCATAGGACTTCGTAGCGAACGAGGCCCGATCCTGCTCGCGGTGATGGTGTCGCTGAGCCTGGTCGCGATCGACATGACGATCCTGGCGACGGCGGTGCCGAGCGTGGTCAAGGATCTCGGTGGTTTCGAGCAGTTCCCGTGGCTCTTCTCGATCTATGTGCTGGCCACCGCGGTCACCACGCCGCTCTACGCCAAGGTCGCCGACCGGCTCGGGCGCAAGCCGGTGATGATCGCGGGGATCGTCGCGTTCCTGGTCGGGTCGCTGCTGTGCGGTCTGGCGTGGTCGCTGACCGCGCTGATCGTCTTCCGGGCGATCCAGGGGATCGGTGCCGGGGCGATCCAGCCGATGGCGATGACCATCGTCTCCGACATCTACACGCTGGAGGAGCGCGCGGTCGCGACGTCGTACGTCGCCTCGGTCTGGGCCACCGCTGCCATCGTCGGGCCGACGCTCGGCGGCCTCTTCGCCGACTACCTCGACTGGCGGCTGATCTTCCTCATCAACCTGCCGGTCGGGGCGGTCGCGCTGTGGCTGCTGCGCCACTTCCACGAGGAGCGGCGCCCGGCGACCGATCCGCGCGCCATCGACTGGTCCGGCGCCGGGCTGCTCACCGTCGGCGGGATCGCGCTGCTGCTCGGCCTGCTCGAGGGCGGGCACGCCTGGGCGTGGGCTTCCTGGCCGTCCTATCTGATCTTCGCGGTCGGCATCGCGGCCCTGGTCGTCTTCGGGTTCGTCGAACGCCGCGCCGCCGACCCGGTGCTGCCACCGTGGGTGCTGCGCCACCGTGTCCTCGCGCCGGCCAACGCCGCCAGCCTGATCGTCGGTGTGGTGATGCTCGGGCTCACGACGTACGTCCCGCTCTATGCCCAGAGCGTGCTCGGGCACTCGGCGCTGGTGGCCGGGTTCGCGCTCGCCGGGATGAGCATCGGCTGGCCGATCGCCGCCGCCACGGCGGGCCGGATCTATCTTTCTCGGGGGTTTCGGACCGCCGTCGGGCTCGGTGCGGTGCTGGTCGTCGTCGGCGGACTGGTGCTCATCACGGTCGGCGAGACGTCGTCGATCTGGCACCTGGCGATCCCGTGCTTCGTGCTCGGCCTCGGGTTCGGCTGGTCGGTCAACCCGGGCATCGTCGCCGCCGGGTCGGCGGTCGACTGGGAGGTGCGCGGGGTGGCGACCGGGTCCAACATGTTCGCCCGCTCGGTCGGCTCGGCGCTGGGCGTCGCGCTCTTCGGTGCGGTCGCCAACGGCCTGGTCCGGCGCGAGTACGCCGGGGGAGAGGTGCCGCCTCTCGAAGCCCTGCCGGCCGACGTCCTCGCGCCGGCGCTGCACACCGTCTTCATCGTCGGCCTGATCGTCTCGTTGCCGCTGCTGCTGGTGGCCTGGCGTACGCCTGTCCGGATCCGGCAGGACTGATCCGGATTGAATTCTGAGAGGGTTACCACCGAGTAACCACTGCGTCGTAGACTCCGAGGCATGCTGAAGCGCGACCACTATGAGGAAGACCACGAGGACTTCCGAGCCTCCGTCCAGCAGTGGCTGGAGCGTTCGGTCAAGCCCCACACCGACAAGCACATCGCCGACAAGGCGCTGCCCCGCGAGTTCTGGCTGGAGGCTGGCGAGAACGGCTTCCTCGGGCTCGCGATCCCGGAGGAGTACGGCGGCGCCGGCGCCGACGACTTCCGCTTCAACGCGGTCCTCGCCGAGGAGCTCGCCAAGATCGGCGCGGCCTACCCGACCTGCGTCGGCATCCACTCCGACATAACCGCCCCCTACCTGGTCCGCCTCGGCACCGAGGAGCAGAAGCAGCGCTGGCTCCCGGGCGTTGCCTCCGGCGAGATCCTGCTCGCGATCGGCATGACCGAGCCCTCCGGCGGCTCCGACCTGGCCGCGCTGAAGACCACCGCGGTGCGCGACGGCGACGAGTGGGTCATCAACGGCTCCAAGACCTTCATCACCAACGGCTACTCCTGCGACCTGGTCATCACCGCGGTCCGCACCGACCCGGAGAAGGGCGCCAAGGGCATCACCCTCTTCGCGATCGAGGCGACCAAGGAGGGCTTCTCGCGCGGCCGCAAGCTCGACAAGGTCGGCATGGAGGAGTCCGACACCGCCGAGCTCTTCTTCGAGAACGTACGCGTCACCGACGCCGAGGTCATCGGCGAGCTCAACCGCGGCTTCATCCACATGATGGAGGAGCTCCCGCAGGAGCGCGTCTCGTGCGCGGTCGCCAACGTCGCGCAGGCCAAGCAGATCCTGCTCGAGACCGTGCAGTACGCCAAGGACCGCAAGGCCTTCGGCCAGTCCATCGGCGCCTTCCAGCACAACAAGTTCCTGCTCGCCGAGCTGGTCACCCAGATCGAGGTCGCCGAGGCGTACGTCGACAAGTGCGTCGCCGCGCACGCCCGCGGTGAGCTCACCCCGGTCGAGGCGTCCAAGGCCAAGTGGTGGTCCTCGCAGGCGCAGTCCGAGGTGCTCGACCACTGCGTCCAGATCCACGGCGGCTACGGCTTCATGAACGAGTACCGCGTCGCTCGCGCCTGGCGCGACGCCCGCGTCACCAAGATCTGGGCCGGCTCCAACGAGATCATGAAGGAGCTCATCGGCCGAGACCTCGGCTTCTGACCTGGCCTCGGTGGTCGAGCTTGTCGAGACCCGTACGCCGCGGGCGGCCTCTCCACGGAG